>NZ_JAWOTL010000014.1:0-99433 GCF_033338835.1 Vibrio sp. Vb0888 | reverse complement strand
GGCTACGACGATTAATGGGTGTAGCCGATCAGATCGTAGCTTCTTGATTTAGTTCCATCGATTTAAGCAACAAAGCCCATATTTGTGGCCAGTGACTGTTATCTTTGGGAGTTACGATTCATTTAATAGCCATCTATTGCAGGATGGTAATCAACGTCCACGTAATTATCCCATTCAGCGTCCCACGCTCTGGAAATATGATTGTTAATTAGCTTGCCGTCTAGATAGAAGAACTCTCGGTAATTGCGTCCAATCTCGCTCTCCACTTGTTCAATCACAAGCTTCTCAGCATCTTCGATTGTCCACGGGTTATCTTTCTCTCTGACAAACTCAATGCAGATATAGCCCCAATCATGCAGATAGTCTTTGTCGCCATTCTCCGACCCGCCGGGAGCGATTAGACCACGTTGTTGTAATTCATCTACTGTGAGCAAACGTGCACCGATACGTTCAGCGAAGCCTTTGTTTAAGTATTCCTCTTGGAAGCTCTTTCTAGCCGTGATGAAATCACCTTCAACCTCTTTGTAGTCAAAAAGCTCCAAATCATCGTTGAACACTACAAGTAAGGAACTTTGCAAGTCAGGGTTAAACGGATTGATGGTAGCGCTAAAGTCGTTTTGTTTGAGTCTTTTCAGGTAGGTATCTAAAGCATGGAAAGATGGATAACCAATCTCTTGAGCGGCAACTTCAAGTGCTTTCATGTGACCGATTTTCTTCTCTTTTTTGATAGCTTTAGCACGAGATTTCACTTTAGAAATGGATGGTCGGGCAATTTTAGTCATGGTCTTATTCCTACACGGATTAACCTTTAGATTCACTCCTAATCATCAGTCATTCCGCTTATCAAAATAAGATCAGCTAAAACGATAGATATGTTCATGGTTCCAATATTGGAGTTTGCCTTTGGAGTGGGCTGGCTGCCATATAGCCGCTGGATAAGATATCCAATGCATAGTTGATTGTCAAAATGTTTATATTTCACACACACCATTTTCCACTAAGCACGGAGTGAAAGGTGCAGAGTTTGACAATGTTCTAGTTGTTTTGGCAGAGGGTGGAACTTATACAACTGGGATCAATTACTTACGTGGTTGCATACGACATGTCCAGCAAACAGAATAGGTGCATTAGAAAGAAATCGAAATCTCTTTTACGTGGCGTGCTCAAGACCCAAAAGTAACTTGACAGTGCTTATCACTCAACACCTATCGGATGAATCATTGGCTCTATTAAATCAATGATTTGGGGATGAACCGGTTCAATCACTATACTAAACGCCTCTCACATAACTTTGAGAGTCAATTACACATTGGCTCTCTTAATTATCGTAACTCAAGGCCCTTTAGAGAATTAGCGAGGACAGTCATATTAAGAAACTGCCTAGCCTCGCTAATGTGAAGGTCGGAAATTGCCGAAACTTTCGGATAACTCCGGCGGATTCTGAGAAACACGATTTTCAACCTGCTCACACCCCAAATGAGCATGGTCTTATCCTCTTTCGTCGGATTAGATTTGGTAGGGAAAACGCACGCTCCTAGATATTGTAGAGTATAAGCTCTGAATGATTTAGGGGCATTTCTTGTTTAGGGGACTAAAGCCCATAAGGAACAGAAACGTTAAGCTTCTTATCCCAATGAACGCTCACTTGCTAACTTCTTAGCCACCCGAATTACCGTTCTAGTGGACACATTCGTCAATTTAGCGGTATCACTGATACTTAACCCATTGATAACTCTTAACTGATAGATTTTTTCATGAAGCTGGAGATCTGCTTGTCTTCCTCGATATTTTCCCTCTTCTCGAGCCTTCATGATCCCTTCAGCTTGCCGCCGCCGTCGATCTTGGTAATCTTTTCGTGCAATTGCAGCGAGCATATCCATCATCATCCCATTAATAGCCCTGATCATCGAACGAGTGAACTCGTCGGGAATGTGTGGCGCAAAAGCGATATGGCTAGTTGGTAAATCGATACTGATTACCTTAAGTTCCTTTTGGTTCAGCATTTCTTTTAATTTGAACCAACTTTCTTCATCAAGTCGAGAAAGACGATCAATTTGCTCTATTATGATCGCATCACCAATTGCAGCATCATCAAGTAATCGGAGTAATTCAGGTCTTTGTAATGAGGCTCCCGATTCATTCTCAATATACCAACCTGCTATTCGAAAGCCCTTTTGCTGTGCAAACTCCTGTAAAGCACCTTGAGCACGTTTTGCATTCTGATCAGAGGTTGATGCTCTTAAGTATCCAAAGATGTACATAAGCCCCTCAAAGTGACATTTAGATTATGATCTAAACAAGTGTGACAAATAGGTTATGACAAATCTACTTTTCGTGTCAATTTTTACGTGTGACTTATAAGTATACTTCATTGTCATACGAAGATCGTGATTTGATTTTGAATTTTAGTTGACCTATTATTGGTGTGTTAATTATTCACACATGTAGGTGGAAATATGTCACGCACAACTAGTGTTACGATTGGGTCTCAGCTAGATGAGTTTGTCGGCCAACTCATAGCGACTGGTCGCTATGGCTCAACAAGCGAAGTAGTTCGTTCTGCATTGCGGCTACTCGAAAGGCAAGAGAAACAAACCACGGCTCTAAAAATGGCGATTGAAGCCGGAGAGCAGAGTGGTCAATGCTCATTATCACTTCATGACATTGCGACTAAAGTAAAGCAGAGACACAATGTATAAACTTTCCAACCTCGCCGCAGAAGACTTTGAGCATATCTTTGAATACACCCTATTGAACTTTGGCATAGAGCAAGCGGATGCTTATACAGACAGTATGCATGACGTTTTGCTAACGCTTGCAGAACAACCTTTGATGGGTTACGAGTGCCCCGAAATTGCCGAAGGGCTTCGCCGCCACGATCACCATAAACATGCTATTTTTTATCGCCCACAACCTCATAGTATTTACATAATCCGTATTCTTCATCAGCAAATGGAACCATTGCGGCATTTCCATCCAGATATTTATTAAAATTCCTCATGGCTTACATGCCGGAAATGGGAAAACAATACGTCACTGATTTGAGTTTGTGTAACCAATAAGAGGTTTTGGCTATGCCCGTAGATTTTTTAACCACTGAACAAAAAAATAGTTACGGGCAATTTAATGGGGAGCCGAATGATGTTCAATTGGCGCGGTACTTCCATTTGGACGAGGCTGACTTAGCTTTTATTACACAAAGACGTGGTGAACATAATCGATTTGGAGTTGCGCTGCAATTAGGTTGTGTTCGCTTTCTTGGTACTTTCTTGATCGATTTAAATCAAATCCCAACGAATACCCAATGGTTTGTCGCAAGGCAACTGAATATAACCAATATTGGTATTTTGTCTGACTATTCTCAGCGCGAAACCACACGCCGCGAGCATACCGCTCTGATCCGCAATCAGTATGGTTATCGTGAGTTTGTTTGGCCGTGGTCATTCCGGTTATCCCGCCTTCTCTATAGCCGGAGTTGGATCAGTAATGAACGCCCGAGTTTACTGTTTGATTTAGCGACCGGATGGCTGATCCAACATAAAATCCTTTTACCAGGCGCATCAACTTTAACCCGTTTAATTTCACAAATCAGAGACCGAGCAGAAAACCGATTGTGGCAGCAACTATCCAGTCTCCCAAATTCGGATCAGCAAGCTAGGTTGGATTCCTTACTACAAATTCCTGAAGCAGCCAGAACAACACACTTCGACCGTTTTCGTAAGGGGCCGGTCAATGTCAGTGGCCCTGCATTTAATGAGGCTATTGAACGTTACAAAGCACTTCAAACCTATGGAATAACTGAACTGGATTTTACTGGTATTCCTCCCGTCCGGTTTAAACATATTGCCCGTCATGCTGGAATGATCTCGGCATACAAAATAGGCCGTATGCCGGAGACTAAGCGTACTGCGATCCTCGTGGCTTTTGTGAAAGCCTATGAAATTATTGCATTAGATGAAGCGTTGGATGTACTGGATCTTTTGATTACAAATATCGCTGGCGAAGCGAAGAAATTAGGACAGAAAAAGCGTCTTCGTACTCTAAAAGATTTGGATAAATCTGCACTGGCTTTAGCTAAAGTTTGTGCTCTGCTGCTAGACGACAACTTAGATGATGAGTCGCTACGTCCGTCAATCTTTGCTAAATTTTCACGGGAAAAGCTAGCGCAATCTATTTCTACCGTACACGAGTTAGCCCGACCTTATGATGACAATTTTCATGAAGAGATGGTTGAACAGTACGGGCGAGTTCGGCGTTTTCTACCAAAACTGCTCCGTGATATCGAATTTTCCGCCGCTCCTGCGGGAGACAAAACGCTTGAAGTTCACCAGTACTTAGCGCAACTACTCGACTCAAAAAAACAAATTCTTGATGATGCGCCAGTGGATATCGTATCTAATCCATGGAAGCGATTGGTATTAGATAAAGGTGGTCGAGTGACTAAACGAGGCTACACACTGTGTTTTTTGGATAAATTACAGGATAGCTTGCGCCGACGAGATATCTATGTCGAAAACAGCGATCGCTGGGGCGATCCGAGAGCCAAACTTTTGCAGGGGCAAGAGTGGCAGTCCAACCGAATTCAGGTCTGTCGATCACTGGGACATCCGCTAAACGCAAAAGAAGCCATCGATGCGTTAGTCAGGCAACTGGATACAACCTATCATCAGGTTGCCGCAAATTTTGACGATAATGGTTCGGTGGATATTGATATCTCGGGGAAACGACCAGCTCTGACCATCACAAATATTGATAGACTAGATAACCCTCCGAGCTTACAGGGATTATCCAAACAAGTTGAGGCGTTACTTCCTGCCGTAGACCTCACAGAACTACTACTTGAAGTCAATGCTCATACTGGCTTTGCCGATGAATTCACTCATATTAGCGAATCTAACGCACGTGCCAATGATTTAACGGTAAGTATCTGCGCCGTGTTACTGTCCGAACCTTGCAATATCGGCCTTGAGCCACTGATAAAGTCTCATATCCCTGCTTTAACCAGACACCGACTCAGTTGGGTTAAACAAAATTATTTACGTGCTGAAACGTTAGTAAAAGCCAACGCGAAACTGGTCGATTTTCAGTCTACTCTTGCACTAGCTAAGCATTTGGGCGGAGGTGAAGTTGCCTCTGCTGATGGGATGCGATTTATCACACCAATAAGAACCGTCAATTCAGGTGCGAACCGAAAATACTTTGGCTCCAGCCGTGGTATCACATGGTATAACTTCGTCTCCGATCAGTTTTCTGGATTTCACGGAATCGTTATACCAGGAACACTACGAGATTCCATATTCGTACTCGAAGGGTTATTGGAACAGCAAACCGGATTAAACCCTACTGAAATCATGACAGATACAGCAGGAGCCAGTGACATGGTCTTCGGCTTATTCTGGTTATTGGGATATCAGTTCTCGCCAAGGTTAGCCGATGCAGGCGAATCGGTATTTTGGCGCGTAGATAAAGAAGCGGATTACGGTGTACTCGATGAGCTAGCACGAAACTGCGTAAATCCACAAAAAATAGAGCTTCACTGGGATGACATGATGCGTATAGCAGGCTCTCTTAAACTGGGAAAAGTGCAGGCATCAGAACTGATTCGGTCGTTGCTCAAAAGTGACCGACCATCGAGTCTTGCTCAGGCCATTATCGAAGCTGGTCGTATCAATAAGACATTATATTTACTGAATTACATCGATGATGAAGACTATCGACGCAGAATACTAACCCAATTAAACCGAGGCGAAAGTCGTCATGCCGTTGCCAGAGCCATTTGTCACGGTCAACGCGGTGAAATCCGCAAACGTTACCGAGAAGGGCAAGAAGATCAATTGGGTTCGCTTGGCTTAGTCACTAATGCCGTTGTGCTGTGGAATACCATCTATATGCAAGCTGCATTAGAGCACGTAGAACGACAAGGTGAAACACTAAAAGATGAAGACATTGCAAGACTATCACCACTCAGCCATAAACATGTGAATATGTTGGTCGGGTGGACGACACTTGTTACCAAGTGCCGTCTCCCTAAGAACCCAGCGTGCAACTTTCACTGCACTAGGCTCAAGCCTCCACGAAGGCATCGTTTGATACCCAGCAACTCATAAAGCAGTGAGAGCAGGTTCGTTCCAAGAGTTACGAGCTTGCCTTTTTGACTTTCTCTTAGCCAAGTATTCTTGGTATTGAGGGTCAAATGGTATAGCTGCACTTCGGATCTTCACATGTCTCTCAATCGGCACTTTGGCTATTTGGAACAGGTTGAATTGGCAATCCATATCCATGATCTTCTGCCAACCGTGAAATTGCCATTGGCCTTTTCGGTTGATAAAGTATTTAAGGGCTACCCATTTCTTAGATTTTGTCGGGTGGCGCCTTACTGCCCAATGCCATAATGCATAGAATAGTTTGTGACCAACATATCCGAATACCTGTTTAGCAACGCAATGACGGTAATAGTTAGCCCATCCCCGTAGTTTTGGATTTATCAGTTTGATAAGATCGTTCACGGGGACTGTAGCGTGCTTTTTGATGAGTTCGCGCAGGTTACTCATGAACAGCAATGTATTGGATTTGCTCGGTTTAATGAGCAATTTCCCTTTGTACTTTCTATGATTGAATCCTAGGAAGTCAAAGCCATTTTCGATATGTGTAACGTGCGTTTTCTCTTCGGACAATGTTAAGCCTCTTTCCGCTAAGAAGTCAGCGATCAACGGTTTGATATCGTTCTCTAACACTTCTTTTGAAGCGCAAGTGACGACGAAATCGTCGGCGTATCCAATAAATTTAGCTCTAGCACCCTTTTTGAGTGCAGTAGACTTTATTTGCTGCTCAAGCCCAGCAAGAGTCATTAGCATCAAGGTCGGGGATATGACCCCGCCTTGCGGCGTGCCCTCGTCAGTGCGATAAAACAGCCCTTTATCCATAAAGCCAGACTTTAACCATTGTTCCAACATACGTTTATCAACAGCGATATTGTTTATAAGCCATTGATGCCCGATTTTGTCGAAGCAGGATTTAATGTCTCCTTCAAGAACCCATTTTTGCGGATTTCTTCAGAGCCAAACATTTGAAGCACTGATCGACGGCGTCAGCAGCGCTACGGTTTGGTCTAAATCCATAGCTGTTTGGGTCGGCATGTGTTTCTGACACTGGCTCCAATGCAAGTAAATGGAGTGCTTGCTGCGCTCTGTCTATCATGCATGGAATACCCAATGCTCTGAGTTTGCCATTCTTTTTGGGGATATAGATACGCTTGAGAGGTTTGGCTTGATAAGCCTTCCGACTCAATTGATTCACGGCTTTCATACGGCGTGTGTCTGTGTTCCAGATGACACCGTCTATTCCAGACGTTTTACTGCCTTTGTTTTGCGATACTCGTTTAACAGCAAGAAGCTTTGCTGAACGCGAGTGAGTCAGTATCCACTGCAATGCTTTCGCCTTGCCATGTTTACCTTCTCGTGTTGCCTTTGCGATACGCATCTGAAGCTTTAATACATGCGATTCAACGGATTTCCAGTCTATCGACTGCCATTGAGCGCTGTCAGGAGAGGCACTAATCTCTTTTGAAATCATCATTTGCATTTCTCCTTGAATGAAGTTCTTCAAATTCTCTCGCAACGGGAGACCAGTCGGAAGTAGGCTCACTTTCGTGATCAGACACAAGTCTGTATCTGCATCGTTACAATGCAGCTTTTGCTTCTTCCGACCTCCTGTACCTGCATCACTATCGGTCACAAAGACTTTCCCATAGGGAGTGATACAGGCTTACCCTGTTCCGTATGTTACGTAAAATGTCAACTTAGATGCCCACTCTAGTGCGGAGAGTACTTTGATCACGAAAGGCCAATGCCCAACTCCTTTCCGACTCTCGTGCCTTTTGGCTACAGCGTATTAACCACTTCCGCTGCTCATCGATTAACGCACCTTTAATGGATTCACATACGTTCATCATATTGACTCCCTAGCACTTACCCAAATTGTGGTTTTCAGGAGGAGCATCCTCTCACGATTCTGTTCCCACTCAGCCTAACGGCCAAATTTCGTTACATTGTCAGATCCGCTGCTTTATTCAGGATCCTAGGGTCATCTGGTGATACAGATGGTTCACTCTTATCGTGGTGAACAACGCTTCATACGACTTCAGGTCGCACGGGCATTACTCATTTACATTGACCGAACAGGTTTTAAATGGTGAGTTAAGACCGCTTAAACAGCCGTCAGAACAGGAAGATTTTGCTTAGCGTACGTTTTCGTTCCATTGGGCTTCAGACCCCTACAAGCAAAGCTCTTCCCCTTTTTGAATTAACTTTTAAGTGATGCGATTGGTAGTTTCTTGAGTCAAAAGCACTATCTAGTTGTTGGGCTTTTCGCTGAAACGGGCGCCCCCTCCAAAAAACCGCCGATCGCTTGCTGTTGAGCAACGATATTGAGCTGGTGGCCATGTTCCACGAGCCGTTTGAACTCACATAATTTAATCGGTGTAATCTGTGCCACGATGCAAACTCGTCGTTTTTGTATGTTTAAAACGTCACGTTTACATTATGAGTAGATTATACCCATAAGGTTAAGAATCATAATGTGTGTTCGGAATTTATATAGACGGCAGCAACACTATTTAAGTTGTACGTTGCTGACCTTTTCAATGTGCAACAATACGTCCATCACATCGCTGTGAGCTTTGAGTAACTTTCTCTTAGCAAGAGTCCATGCCGCCAATTTCCCATGAGCGCTCACACTTACCTTAATGAAATGCTCGCGCTTCTGGTCGTTCTCATCGTACTTGGTGTACCGCGCCACATAGTATTGCTTACCATCAATGGTAGTTAACCGTGGATCGAGACTTTTCGGCAATCGCGCCAGTAAGTTGAATTGCTTGCGAACGCGATCCCAACAACGCCCCCATAGTTCCTTGCCGATTTGATTGCGTATTTTGGTTGCCTTGCGTAGTCCTTTCTTTTCACCAATGCGAACAAACCCGACAGAACGACGAATATAACCACCCTCCGGCTTAGGTACACTAACGGCGTAGCAAGTCTTTTTCTTGGTGATAAATCGATAGCCTGTGTTAGATACGAAATAAGCATAAGCGTTACGACACTCTGACACTCTATAACCCTCAAAAAAACAAAACATGCGATTCCTTTCGGTTGGATTTAACTGGCCATTGCTGCCCTTTCTTGGCCAAATGAATAACGTTACAGCGTAACTATACTTTTTATATTCCTAATTAATGCGACAGATTGATAGTCTTTAGGTCATCATAGCTGCAACCAAGCACTAGCTTGATTGCCTTTTTACTGAATCCTTGCTTCATTAATTCTCTTACCTTTGGATTGAGTTCATTCGGAATCGGGGGTCGGGAAATTTCCTGTTGTCGAAGCTTAAATTCGTTCACTCGCAAGTTCGCGTTCATCAGAGCTTTACACATAATTTCCCCTCCCTTTATTCTGCCTTTGGTTTTAATGAAATGCCTGTTGTGTACTCTTTCGCTTCATCGTGGAACGTTCTTAAGTAGTGGTCAGTCACGGCAACACTAGAATGACCAAGCGCGTCCTTAATCACTTTCAAGGAGGCTTTCTTTTCAAGCAGTAGCATGGCGTACATTTTTCGCATCGAGTGTGTTGATAGCTGGTATGGCAACCTCAACTCCATTGCTATGCGCTTATACGCTCGGTTGATGTACTGGATGCTGATCGCATTGCCCTTTTTGGCCAAGTGGTGATTGGATTGAAACATCAATTCATTATGGCCATTGTGTAGGTAGATACGCTTAATAAGTTCTTCCAGTTCGGCGTTAACGTGGATGGTGATTCGGGCGGCTTCTTTAGCGGCCTTTTCACTCTTACCTCGGGTCATACGACCTTTAAAGCCTTTTGACTGCACAATGGTAAATGACGACCTAATCACGCCATTTATCATCACTTCGCTGAATTTTAGCTTCGAAATGTCGCAATAACGTAAACCTGTACGCACCTCCATTTCAATCATCATCGAGATAAGCGGGTTTATGTCATCCATTAAACGGATGATTTTTTCCAATTCGTCTAAGTCACGCACAGGGAAAGCAGCCATTAGATCAACTCCACTTCATTAGCATTAACCGTCTTAAACTCACCACCAACGAACACCTGAATTTGCAGGGTTCGAGATAGCAAGCCAAAGCCCAAGAACAAGCCGAGCTCCCCATCGACACACACAAAATCGTGGTGAACAGGTAGGCGGCCAAAGTGGTTAATCATCTTGGTTTGTGCTTGAACACTTTGAGGCTCTTTAATGGTATTGATAGCAAAGCGAAGCTGAGAGCGAATCTTTAGGGCATTGGCACCTTTTCGCGCCTTGCTGATCGTGCCTTGCACACAAGGCAAGCCGTAGAAGTTGCGAATGACAGCGGCGGCTTGCTCTTGGCCTCCACACTCATTAATTAGCTCATCCAGAGAGATAAGAATAAGGTCATGATTACGCTCTTGGATGGCACTGCGTTTGCTCGCCCATTCATCCGAAAGCGACACCAATTCATTTTTTTTAAACATTTTTGCTGATCCTTTTTTGGCAAAACGCCTGTGTTTGCTCGGAACACAATATATTCCAAAGGAATATCTTTTGCAACCATGTTCGGAATACTTCTATTGAAAGTACAAAGAGTTCCAAAAGCGGGCGATTAATCAACTTTTGATAAATAACGCAATAGTGCTCAAAACACCACCAGCAATAAGCCATTTTTCATCAATATTCCTATGGAATATTTAGGTTCATTCACACAAAATGCCAGGATTAGAAAGCAATCTTAAATATTTGATAAGTTGTTGGTTTTATTGGGTTTTATGTCTTTTTGCGTCGATAACCAACGACAAAACATTGGTTAAGTTAGTTTCAGTTCTAGACAGAACTGAAACTAAAAGAGGTTTTTTTGAAACTCGCCACGAAAATTACCCGTCTGTGGCAATATAATGACGGTGTTACGGCGTCACGCGACACGAACAAACATGCATATCCTCAATTATTATGCGGTATAGGTCACGTTCTCAAAACCTAGCTGCTAGTAACGATATGTTTGCATTATTTTGCATATCTAGACAATCAAAGATCACAGTCTCATAATACTCCGCGAACATCAGCTCGGTTGGCGAGAATCCCCTAAACTCTTTCCAAATCAGAGCTATATACGTATTGGCTATCCAGTCAATTGGCTTAAGAGATATAGATATGCACTGCACGTTGAATCAATTAATTCCACTCGAAATACTAGATAGATGTGACCTGTCCCTAGATGTATTTAGCAGCTCGTTCCTCGATGACGCGACCGACATTTGCATGATGCATCTTATCCAATCGCATCCGAACGCACTATGCAATTTATCTATTAATCGTGATGACGTATTAAACTTCGTTCGAGATCACTTCTCCGCTTAAAAAGCAACACTTATAACGTTCTTCTGTTCGTTTTTTATTTAATTCCGAACACAAAAACGGTATGCTACACATCAAGGATAAAGGTAGGGTTTTTCGTTACTCGCATACGCTCAGGGATGGAGTGTAACCTTTATCCTCCAATGTAATTTGGAGCAACCGTTCACCATGATTAATAAAAAAAATACTGAAATTAAAGATTTAAAAGCTATTGATATAGAAACACTTAATCAATTACTTGCAAATAAACAAACGGCAGATGCGCGCCTAAAACGTGCCTTGAAGCACCGCGCGACTTTTTCCGAACAAATAGATGGCAAGGAAGATAGTGGACTATTCAATGATCGCATCGTAGCTGTAGTAAAACGTGGTAATCCTACCACTCGTTTACTTGAGTATATTGAGGCCGCGAAATCAGCCAATAAAGAGCTTTTAGAGCGCGCACCTCAATACTTCAACAGCTCATCTAACTCATTTAAAGAGACGACCGTAATTGAGAACGTCCGTCGCGTTAACATCACAATTAATAAAGCAGCTAGCAGCCAGAAAGTCACTGGTGCACGTCTAGCCAAAAGACTTGAAGCATACCTACGCGACCTCGACCGTAAACTCTCCTACGATCTTCCAGAAGATGAGAAAGAACAGCTCACTAACAATAAAAACACTGCATTGAATGAATTGAAATACTTCAAAGACAATGCAGACGTTGAGTTTAGAAAGCGCGGTCAAGAACACAATGATATTGTCGCTATTATCCATACCTATGATGGCAACAATGGTGGCATTTCTCGCGTAGCTAAAAAGGTTCACGTTAACGCTGGTGGCCTTGTTCTAATTAGGCATCGCTCTTGTAAAGATCACGATGTGCTAATCACGAACAATACCACTGAGGGACGCTCGATATTCGATGAAGCGAATGCTTTTAAGTCGGTACTGTACCCTAACGCTAATATGTATATAGAAAGCGAAGTTGACGCTATTCGTGAAGCCAGAAAAGAGCTTAGAAGCAAGAACGAAAGCAAAGCACGTTCGCAGTTCGATGGATTAGTGAACTAAGGTTTTAAGCTAAATTATTGTTGTTCCGCTTTGATTGGTGATTTGGTGGCGATATTTAACGGTATCGCCACCTTTTCATATTACTTTTATATGTTGGCGCCAACGGAATTAAGCATCGTCCGATTCAAGCGCTTCCAGTACCCATTGTTCTACGGAACTGCGAGACTCTAGCATGCTCTCTGTTACTTCCATTTCGTGCGGCACATAATCTACCAATTGAGAAAAGCAGTATGTATCCCAACGGTCAGGTGATGGGATGTTCATTTTCTCTTTCATCATCGGTTTTGGCATCATTACCCATTGGCCTGACTCGTTGATTGCACAAGGTATTTTACTGCCTTGTTCTGCCGTCTTGACGTTCTTATCTATCTGCATGCGGCCTTGGTTTATCGCATCCCGAGCCATAACATTGGCATACGCACGCTGGTTAAAGAAACGCTGCTTATCGCTGGTGGAGTGCATCTTCTTACCCCAACGAATGCGCTGTACGCGCCGTCCGTAGCGTTCTAAGCAAGTCGCCGTGTCATAACCTACACCGTCACTATCCACTGCTATCGTGATGTTTGGGTACAAGTCCTCACTACACTCTGCATGGATAATGTCAGCGAACCGAACCGGATCGACCGTGCTTGGTTGTTCAAGCAATTTCACGCTCTTAACGATGCGCTCCATGCGTTGACCCCAAACCTTGCAGATATTGAGTATCGAGCGGTCACGACCATTACCCACGTCCACCAGCGCAGCCCAACCCCAACCATCGGGCATATCGAGGTTGAGCCTTGCGCTTTTGTCCAGTGCATCCCGACTAAGCAGCATGCCAGCAATGGAACTTGGGAACTCCCCACGTACTTTAATCAGGTATTCCGGTGCCTCTCGACCGCCATACTCCAATCGCTTATCGAGGATAAATTCCACGGTTACGAACGGAGATTCCTCGGAGTTAAGCCGGATGGCTCGCCATCGACCACTAGGCTCGGCTAATCGGTGATGCGTATCGTAGAAATAGCCGCTAGGGCGCGTTGGCTGGCTCAATAACAGCATTCGGTTATCTTTCTCGGTCAATGCACCCGCTAACACACCAAAAGCCTTATCAGAGACGCCTGACGCCTCATCGACAATAACAAACAAGTGTTTAGCGTGTTCACCCGCTAGCGCTTCCTCGTTACCAATACGGCACGATTTAGCACTGGTTTGCCAGATACCTTTTGCTGAGTTTTCAAAAAAGGCTGTCTCGGTAATGGTGAAGTATTGCTGTAACCAACCATGCTTTTGTAAGAGCGTGTTCCAGTTGGATTTTAGGTACTTCCATACACCGATTTGTACCTGTCTCGCGTTGTTCGCCACCAGCACAACACGCGCATTGGGGAAGCAGAGCATGAAAGCAATGATCATGATACTGGTCATGTCTGACTTGCCTGTACCGTGGCCAGAGCTGACAGTCGTTCGCGCACCAATACGCTGAGCACTATCAATGATTTTGCGCTGCTGCCAGCTCGGCTTCTTACCGACTAGCTCAACAGCGAGGCGTTTCCAGTCATAGCGATACCGCTTAACTAGGGCAGGGTAACGGGGATCTTGTGTTACGCTCTTTATTCGTCTAGCCACCAAGTACCTCGAAGCTGTCTACATCGTCAAACCCCGACACTCCCTCGTTATCGAGGTCATCATAGGCTTGCTCTTTAGCGGCTTCGTTTTGTATTTGGGATGGGGATAGGGTAGGTTCTACGCCGTTCTCTAGGTCTTCGGCTTCTTTGATTCGTCGGTTTACTTCTTCTTTGCGCGCAGGTAGCCAGTTATCTTGCTGCTCAATCTGCTCTAACGTGTAGTCATCAAACAGCTCATCCAGCTCTTGCTCACTGATACCAGTGTCGTCTACTTCTGGTTCTAGGTTCGCTAGCTCTACCTTAGCTTCATGCAATAGCGTTGCTGGTGGACGTGCGCCTAACTTCTCGATTTGCTGACACGTCTCTAAGGCTGTCCAGTTGTTCTTAGTGCGCAGAGAAAGCATTTCTATTACTAGGCTGGTTTCTTCCGCTGGCAGTAAGTGTGGCATCATCAATTCAGCGTATTCCTGTTTACGCAAATCGATGTAGCGCTTGGCCTCTTGTTTGGCCATCGTGGAAATACTCAATTCCAGTTCACGCAATCTGGTGCCATAGCCAAAGATGAGACGGTCACGCATGGCGTTTATGTCTACTGGCTGGTTTTCGTCATCGAGCGGAATGTCTCCGCTTTCTTCCATTTCATCGATCTCTTTAAGGCGTTTAGCTAACGTCTCATTCATTCGGTAATACTGCGAACGGGCAATAATCAGTTCGTTGCAAACCGAAAGCGGATCGGTATCCATGAGAATATCCATGATTTCGCCAGTAATACCCGCACTACGGGCATAACCACCATGCACAACAGGGCGACCCACTTGAGCACTGGAATACTGCGAAAGTCCCTCAACTGATCGCGGGTTGCGCAGTGATCCAATACCCCCTGTTTTCGCGCGATCGCCTTGCGCACTTTGCGCTTGCGCAGTTGCCCCCGCTTCTTTGGACTTTGATTTATCAGCCCTTTTTTTCTTCTTGTCGTTTTTCGCTTCTTGAAATTTCGCTAATTGCTCATCGTAAAGATCAAATAATCGATCAAACTCGGGCAGCGATCGCATGGAATTAAACTGGCGGCGCAATGTCGCACCGTTCACCCCTTTATCTTTCGCAAAAGCGGCCATCGTGAGCGTTGGGTTTTGAGCGCCACGCACGAGAAATTCTTTCAAAAGGGAATGCCAGTCATTGCCTTGACTGGTCTTTTTTGCTTTGATTTTTGGCATAACGGACGGTTGGAACTTGCCGCCCGTTTTGGCTGGCCGTTTTATATATCGCTTAGCGGTGCCGTACTTCAATCCGTTGGCTTCGCAATACTCGGCCAGCGTCAAAGTCGGCTGCTTCTCTAACTGCTCCCAAAACTGCTGTTGGTGAGCCTGATAGTCAATCTTGCCGGACACGGTTAAACCCCATAAACTTTGTTACGTTCGGAATAATACATAGTTTAAACAGGTAACAACAATACGAACGAGGCCACTTAAAACAATCATTTGATTGTCAATAAGGTTTTAAATGCAAAAATTTATAACGCGACATTAAATAGTATTTACAGTAACGATTTTCTGCATATAATCATGGCCTGCTAGTGAGTAACGCTACTCATGTACAATTGATTCTGCGGCACGATATAGTAATTGGCTGCGTTATCTCACTAGCCACCTTTCCCCCATACCCAAGACAACGCGCTACGTGACGAAAGGAATACCCCCTTGAAAGCACCCGAGCGCATCAAATTCAGACACAAAGCCAAAACCAAAGCACGACAAGCCATGTTTAGAACCCGCCAACGGGAAAAGGGATTAGCGCTACTTCAAGTGCGAATTTCACGCCTTGCTCACGCAAAAGCATGCGAACAATGCGAACAGAACGGGATTACCCTGACCGAGCTGTATCAGTTGGCCATCAACAACACCGATCCAAACCAACTACCAGAAAAGCACCCCGAAATAATCGAGGGCGACCTAGTAGGGACACGCCAAATCAGTCCTTGGATTGACCCCGAAGTTGCAAAGACGTTTGAGAAATTGGCCACCAACTACCGCAATCGAACCATAGCGATGAGTGCTATCGTCTATGCGTATTGCGCTCGATGCGAAGCTGAATGAACCGAACAGGACACGCTTGGGGCGCACTGTGCTTTGCGCCCGTTCCTCTCGCCTTAATGGCAGACACAACACCACTACATTCAATCCTGGCATTTCTTGGTTGCTTAAGCGGTTCGAGCGCACCGGACTGGCTTGAATTTGACAGAATCCCGCACCGAACTTACACCCACATCCTTTCGATATGACTCGCTGTAACGGCTTATGGCTATCATTTGGCAATAGGGGAGACATTCGTACTCATTGAGGCGTTAAAAGCCACCAGCACGATTCTAGGTGCGATTCTGTGTGGATTTGGATGCGGTTGTGTGTCGCATTGGCTTGGGGATGTGTTAAACCGCCAGCCAGTGCCGATTTTTACCCCATTTGATAGGTACTGTTTGAATCTATTCGCTTCGGGGAACCACCAGCGAATCACATGCGTATTCATTTTCTCGGTAGCATGTATTTTAGTTGGCTTTTTACGACCTTTTTAATTCCGAATAGACTTTTTAAAAATGGCATTTTTTACATAAAAAAAGGCCACGTTTTACCGTGGCCTTTTGATTTTGAGGAGTTGTCAATAACAGGTAATTCAATAACCAATCAATTGGCCATCTATATTTTGGAGTATCCACGTCCATTTTCTTGCGAGTGAGGTAAATATAGGACACTCAAAACGCCTTTTCAATAGATTAAAACGCGACACATAAAAAAAGAGCCAGTATTTCTACCAGCTCTTTAACTCTCTTTTGCAAACCTTCTTTGAATCACTCGCCGAAGCTGTACGCTTCACACGAAAACAAGGCAATTATATTGATACTTACCTCGAAAAATCAAGAAAAAAGCGCCAATGGAATAACCAAAGGCGCTTGAGCACAGTTGTCTAAGATTTTTAAAGGAAAACACAGCCGCCACTATGGAAACCATGTAATTTACCCAAATATAAAATTATACGTTCGGAATGATAATTTAACACACCCCAAACTCTAGGCATTACTACAGCACTCGGTTGAACTGCTCCACTGCATCAACAACCTGTCTCGCTCCATTTTGTATCTCATTCATAACTACACCCGCACTTTCTGATAATTCGAGTGTGTCGAGCGCTTCCTGTTGGCATTTTGCAATCAGCTTAACTGCGTTGTCCGTTCGCTGTAAGTTTTCACTTACCATTGTGACAATTTCATCGGTGGTTACATTGGTTCTTGTAGCAAGCTGTCTGACTTCATCAGCAACAACGGCAAAGCCTCTACCATGATCGCCTGCGCGTGCTGCTTCTATCGCCGCATTCAACGCAAGTAGGTTAGTCTGGTCAGCTATACTACTAATGCTATTTACTAGCTCGCTGATACGTGCTGAATGAGCTTTTAATTCATCAATTGCAGTGTTTGCTTCGCGCATTTGCTCCGACAGTATTTTCATCTTATCGAGTGTAGATCTTATCACTTGCTGCCCTTGCTGTGTTTGTATCCCCGTCTCTTGGGAAACATCATTAGCCAACTGTGCAGCCTGCGCCATTTTCTGCTCTTGCATTACCTGTTGAGTAATCTCCGTAGCGAACTTAACGACCTTATACAACTCACCTCTATCATTATGGATAGGGTTATATGAAGCTTCCAACCATACGGGGTCACCGTAACGATTGAGCCGCTTGAATCGCTCAGAAACGAAGTGATCAGCAGCTAACCGCTGCCAAAATTGGCGGTAAGACTCAGAGTCAGCTTCCTCTTGTTCACAGAACATACGATGGTGCTTTCCTACTACCTGCTCAAGAGAGTAGCCCATTATTTTTAGGAAATTCTCGTTCGCCTTTAAGACATGACCATCTAATGTGAACTCAATCACTGACATAGAGCGACTTATGGCGTTCAGCATATCTACTTGCTCATGAGATGACTTAATTGTTCGTGTAAGTTCTGTCGCAAATACAAAAATACTCTCCACATTTTCATGCTCATCCCAAATAGGTTGGATCACCGCTCTCAGCCACGACTCCTCACCATTACCTTTAAGAACCTGTAATGCGCCATTCCAAAACGCTTTATCTTGAACAGCTCGTCTCATCCTATGAAAGTGCTCTGTACCTCGCGCGTTAGGTGGCACTAATTCTGAAATGCACTTATTTAAAACATCAGCATCATTTAACAGCATTTGTTGCTGTAAATTAGTATTTATTGAAGTAATACAACCTTTGCCATCGAGTGTTAAACAAAGCATTTCCTCATTTAAGCTGCTATGGATCTGTTGCAGGCTATGTAAATCCTACTTTAATCTTTGGTTTTCTTTCTGAAGCGATTTGTTGAAAAACATGACTCTCTCGTTTAATTAGCTTCAACGCTAATTCACATTTTATTCTTTGTATTCTCATTACCTTAATAAGCACGAAAGTATTCAAAATTCCATTGCATACCAGCCCACATCTAGTTAATAGCGTGAGCTTATCAGGTTATTTTTTCTACGGCACTCATTGTGGGCAGTATACTTAATTATCCTAATGACCCAAGCGATTTTGCTTCCAGGCTGACCTTTACAAACAAGCTTGTTGCTGAAATTGGCACCTCTCTACTTACTTTTCATGCTTTGAGTAACATTATGTATTCTCTGCACTTCGATTGGTGCAACAATAGATAAGTGATAGCATTGCCTAATATCTCAACCGAAACAATTAAGGATTTAGCATGGACGACGCACAGTTTGAGCTAGGGAAAAAGGATGGTTACTCAGCTGGAACGCTTGTATCAGGGCTTGCTATGAGCGAAAAACCTCAGAGTTATGCTGTAGGTTATATTGCTGGATATGCATCGTACGTAGCTAGCATGGAGCATGGAATAAAGAGAGCAGCATACGAGTCAGGAAAGCTTGCTTTTAGATACCGTGTTCCTAGGGATATTATCAAGGCCATTGTCCTCGATGACATTCTAAAGACTACAGATAATGCCACTTATGAATGGTTCGAGAATGGTGTAGAGGCAGAGCTCGAAGACTTCGATAAAGATTAACCCTATACCGAAGACCAAAGGGCTGACCCTCTTTCGAAGATCAACCCTTTGCCCTCTTTGGGAGCCTGTAGGTTTTACCCTACAACGCTTGCACAACCTTATTAAACAAGCGCACCGTATAGGAAGTCGTATCCGTCACTGCCCTATGGGAACAATACTAAACTCATTCCGAACACATCACAATATTAGTTTGCATTTCATTTTGTGATTTTTACCCATTTAAAGATAGTTTCTGTCGCTTTTTGCTGGTGGCTTTCTTGAGTGTTTCATAGTAGCCAATCTTTATCAAAAACAAGTACCAGAGCGCATTAAGAGTCGTGATTTGCCAAAACTGTAGTTCAGCAAACCAGAATCGCTTTTTCAGATGCTTGATGGCCATGTAGGCTAACCATTGGTGTTTAAATCTAAGTACCGTCACTAGGCGCGCTTTCTTCACCTTAAGCGTGAATACATAGGCTCTTGTCTTTCCTGTCTTACTCATTGCTTGCTTTCCCCTCTAACTGGTATCGAAGCGGAGCAGTAAGCCATCCCCAACGTTTATGTCGCCATATGTCGCTAATCGTGGACTGGTGTACGCCGTATTCCTCGGCTAACGTGTGTTGGCATACCTGTTTAGTGAATAACAGCTCATAGATGCGTAGAACTTCACTAGGGGATAACTTGGATGCGCAGTTCTTTCCTCGGCGGTCTACGTTGTCCTTTACGGCCTTTTCAGCGGGTACACCAGCCTTAAGGCGTCTTAGCACTCTGCGGTAACTGGTATCGGTAGCGGCGCATAGCTGTCTTGCGGTCATTACCTTGCCTTGGTAGGTCACAAGGTGCTTGGTAGCCTCGGCCAGTAGTTCCTCTCCGGTTCGTAGTCCTTTGTGATACGCGCGATAAAGGGAAGTCATTGGATAGCCAGTTAACTGAGCGAGACGGTACACGCTCATCGATTGACCCTGATATTGAACACTCATAGTAGCTCACTCCCTTAAGCCACTTTAGCGATTTGCTCATAGATATCAGTAAGGTGCGTTCTGCCTACCTTACGGTTAAAGCGCATGGATGGTGTTTGTAGACCTTTCTCGGTAAAGAGCACTAATGCACTGCCGAAGTTCACACCTTGCTTTTTGGTGTGTCCATCTGTCTCATAGAACGGGTAACGACCATCCGGCTTGTAAATCATCGTGGCGTAGCCCTCAACCAAGTCCAGCCACCACGTTGTGAGTTCTTCATGTGGTAACAGCATCATGCCGTCACGGCCTTTTCTGGCTTGTTCTAGCGCCTTTTCCAGAAACTCAAACTTAAGGTCAAACGGAGGATTGCACCACCAGCCATCTTCCCATTCGCCTTGTAGGCCATCGAACCCAACACAAACAGGGTTTAGGAGCTGAGCGGCCTTGTGTTTTGGCTTAAGGCTTGGGAATCCACTCGGCTGTTCGTTAATCCAGTCAGGAGCCACGTAGAAGCGGTTCACCTTGGCGGTTTGTGGCTCGGCGGCCACGTCTAAAACAAACTCTTTTCCGGTATCACGTCGAAAGAGGAATTGAGCATCAAAGAAACAGTCCCAACGAGTCGCCCATTTGTTCTTTGCGCCCTCGACGGTCTTACTTTTGACTAGGTGCGCCATTCTCTGACTTCTCCCCACTCTTGGCCGCTACCGTAATGCGCTCGATGCGTTCTGCGTCCAAATCAATCTTCACTCGCTCTATCTTTGGATAGACCACCAATCCATAAAAGCTGTATGTGCCAATACCGACAACAGCCACCAGCGCTAACACAATGGTTATGGCCAGTAGTCGAACAGAGCCGATAAAGACACGCAGCCCAATTGCCTTGCTATCATTCATGGACGCGTACCATGCCCTTGTAAGCAGAGAACAATACGCTGTGCTCGTTTTTGACACCTAAGCGCTCTTTCGTCGCCGGATTAATGGTTGTGCGTTCACGCTCTATGTGACGGAAACGGCCAAAGCCTCGAATTTGCACCTCACGGCCTTTCGCAATCTCAACCAGAATGTGATTGATCATTGCATCCAGACAATCGCCCACCAGCTCTGCATCATCACCAGTAAGCTTTAAGCCAAGGCGTTTAGAAATGTTTCTTTCAATGTCAGTTCGGTTTAAGCGTGTGCTCATTAATGTGCCCCCTTGATCTCGTTTACCTTGTTTGCCAGCTCATCGCGGAATACATCCGATGCACTAAAAGTCAGCTTGTCTCGCGCAGCTACAATCGCTGGTGCTCCCGTTTTTGGATTACGGCCAGCTCGCGCTTTCTTAAGGCGAGGTGCGAACGTACCGAAACCACTAAGCAATACAGCATTGCCCTCAATCATGGTTTGAGTTGAGATTTCTTCGATAAAGGCATCAAAAACCAGCTCGCATTCTTCACGTAATGCGCCCGTTTCTTTTTTCATTGCTGAGATCAGTTCGTGCTTACCTACGGCTTTTTGTTTAGACACGCTAAGTCCTCTTGAATATCTTTCAGATAAATTCCGTGCTGTTGGCCTAGAAGATTGATGGCGTAAAGCACCAGTTCTTCTCGACTGCTACAGCCAAGTTCTATTTGGAGTCGCCTAATTTGCTCTCGTTGTGTCGCGCTGGCGCGATAGTATTGACGTTTAATGTCGAACCTAGCCATTTTGGCCAGATGACGATTCCAGCGCTGTTGAGGCGTCAAGGCGTCTTTTTTGGGTTTACGTCCTGCCATGCGACGATTATAACCATTCCGAACACGCCGTAAATATTCCGAACACAATTTCTGTTTTTAATACAAAAAAATACCGCCCATATAGGCGGTATTTGTGGAAAGATGATCAAGGATTTGATTAAGCTCGTTTGAACTCCGAAAAGTGGCTGCGCATGCCATCACGAACTTTGAGAGGCGTTTTGCGCAGCTTGGCGCGTGTCGCTGTGTCGTATAAGTATTGTTCCCATTCCCAATAGGACATATCACGTAGTCGGCCTACTGGCTCACCAACACTATTCATGAATATGTAGGTGTTCTTGGCTTGGCCGTTCGGGATTGAGTTGCCATTACCATCCAATATCTCAAAGACACCTCTCGCACCGACAAACGTCACGGTCAGACCATATTGCGCCGCTGTAGCATCAATCATTGCGCTAGTCAGATAAACATTCTCGCCAAAGATTTTAGTACGGAGGATTTCACGACGATATTTCTTAATGTCTCGAACCCATTCGAAGATGACGCAGCGAGTATGTGGTGTTCGAATATTGGTTTTCACTTTGATTAGACCAGCATCGAATAGCATTCTAATCACTCGATAGTTGATCTTCTCTCTTGGTGCAATTGTGTCGCCAGTAGCATCGTAGTCACAAATATGACCACCAGTAAGCCAACGATACGCTTGAGCGCTACCAAATTCCCCTGCGGGGGCATAGCTTAGCAACAACTTGTCATAGTAAAGGTAATCGCATAGGAAGTTACGGACTACCTTTGTTGCTTCTAACACGTCTAAATCAACTGGCTTTTGGCCAATGCTGTGATATTCACTCGCTAACATGAGAAAACTAAGCCCTTTTTATATACTTATGCGGCCAGTCTAGTTTTGTTATCAAATGTTGGCAATTGGAGATAGCTATTAATTTGACAAATGCACTCATCAAACCCCTTGGCCACAACCACGTAATACCCTAGATTTTGGAACATTTTTATCTTTTCCTGTTGTTCCTTACTTGGGCGACCTTTTTCCGTTTTTACCTCCAAAAAGAACCCGTGATACCCCCCTCTCGGGATAGGAAAAAATATATCTGGCACACCTTTCTTTTGTCCCTCATAGCTCATCATCGAAGCCGCTTTAGGTGTTCGATAGCCACCGTTCGGGATTGAGAAAACCAGTGGGTAAATGTCCTTGTACTGCGTCTCTAACGTGTAGAACAAACGCACCTGTAACCAGTGTTCGGCCAGTTTCGTGTCGTTAAACTCTTTCGGGCGCTTAATCCCTTGTGCAAGGCGCGTTTTGTGTGGTGAATCCAGTTCCACTTTCTTCTGTGTTGCAGCGCGCGCAACGTCATTGTCTTTCTCAAGAATACGGATAAGCCAAGCTGGTAGTTCCGACTTATCCACCAGCGCGGTATTAGGGACGTTTATCGATACCGGATTGATGATGTGATTAACAGAACGGTTAATCTCGTTAAGTGCTGCATCGATATTGAAGTCGCCACCGTGGCCAGCTTTCACGCCTTTGCTTTTCCACTTCTTGCGCTTAGCGACTTGGTTTGCGAGGAAAGAGTGATCGAATCGTGGTGCCTTGGCCATAACTAGATAAGCCCTTGTGTTACTAAAATCTCTTGTTCCTTACGGCGGTTAAAGTAGGCAAATACCTCGTCCTTGGTGAATTGCTTAGCTACCACTTTGCGGCGGCCACCTTGCGAGAAAACACGCTTAGCAATGTCCTCAGATAGCGTCCAACAAAGTGCGGTTTCGATTTCGGATTCGTCATTGATAGCTCGGTAGGCCGTGATCACCTTGGGTAGCTTGGCGAACGCCTTGCGCTCTGACGATTTCATCACCTTGTGCTTGTTGCGTCTCGGCACGTAAACAGGGACGACCACACACATTGATGTTGGTGCGAGCCTTGCGCTTTCCATAGCGTTCCTAGCGTGTCCCAATAGGTTGAGTCGTCTTGGATAGCTGGCGCACTGCGAACAAAGAAATCGAGCTGATAACACTCAGGAATGGATAACAAACGGGAAATGATATTGGAGTCGTTAACGTTAGCCACTTTGTACCTCTTTTTTGCCGCCTCACACTGCTTGGCAAGGCGGCCTAACGTTATGATCTTTCGATTAGTGTATTGTGCTTACTTCGGGGTTATGTACTTTGCGAGCTTTTGAGCGCATCGATTCCAGCACCATCGCTATCAGCTCAATTGGGGATGGCTGCCCCTCAAGGCTTGCGTTTTTCGATTTTAAAATGTCATTTTCAGCTCTTAGCACCTTGGCCACTTGCTTGTTACATTGATTGGCCAGCTCGCTAGCAATGTTTCCCATTTGTTGACGCGCATCCTCACGGCTCTCACAAGGCTTACTCAATACTTCGGAGCACTTTTGAGAGAATGTCATCAAACGCTCGTCAGCCAATACACTATTAAAGAGCTTTGGAAAGCTCTTAAGCACTGAATCTGGCGCGCCCGACATTCGTTCATCAAGCTTGCGCCTCACCGATTCACGAACATTTCTTAAATGGTCAAAATAAAAACTTGGACTTAAGTGAACACGCTTGTTTTCCTCGTCAAATTTAAAAGACAGCCCTTTAACAAGTCTTGTTCCGCAATGTTGCTCAGTCATTGTTTTACTCACTCTTAAAAAATACGTGTTTATACTCAGGTTTGATTGGTTGTAAGCCCTCTACAGACTCCACTCGGTCGCACTCTCGAAAGAACGACAAGATAGGGCAATACGATGAATTGATACCTCTCGTTACCTTGCACACCTCTTGGAATACCAAGGCGCTCTCATACTGCTCTGTCGAGCAAGCCGTAAAGAACATCGGATTGACCACCAGCGAGCCGCTAGAATCGGTTTGTGCCGCAGAACTGTTAGCAACAATCATTGGCACGGTCATCATTAAAGCAGCATTCGCCGCCGTGCTTGTTGTGCTGGTGGATGCTTTGATTGGCGTTGCCGGACGAACAGGCGCAGGAGCAACACGAACTGGCATAGGTGCAACTCGAACAGGGGTTACTACTGGCGCTGAATGCGCTTGAAAAGCGGCCAGCAAGGCCGCCGCTAGTGTAAATTTTCTCAGCATCAGTGAATAGTCTCCCCGTTAGCTACAACTCGTTGAACGTTCTTAACTTCTACGGTTGAATCCGGCTTGGTTTCCACTTTCAGCATGTCAAGCATATCTATAACAAGGCTAAGCATCTGCTTAGTTTCTTCTGACGTACCACCAAGGCGGTCATCTGCCGATTTAATGTTGTCTTTGAGCTCGTTCGTCAGGTAATCGCAAGCTTGTTGAGATAGGTTCGTTAACACCAAAGGCAAGTGCATTTCGGGATCAAATTCTTCCTCCCCCTTGTACACATATTCCAATTCATTAGCGGCACTCATCGCCAATTGGAATAGCTTGCTGTCCATCAGTAGCGTTTCAGCAATCTTGGTCGCCACTCCCACGACTACTTGAGGCGGTACTGCATCTTTGTCGTTCTCGTCATACTCGTACACCTTGCTTACGTGCATTGGAATTGCTTGAAGAACCACATCACGCACAGCGCGGTAATGGTCGTAATAATAGGGAGCCATCAAAACCACTCCGCCTGTTTCGGGATTAAAACCGACCATCATTGTGTTAACTTCGCAGGATGTTTCGAACTGTTCTTGAGTGTTCATGCTCATGCCTCTCGCTTTCTGGCTTAAACAATTTATTAGGGGTAGGAAAAGCAAGGGAGCGTATCCCTTGCGGGTTTAAATTCTTCTCAGTATTTGTGGCTTTGGTGCGCCAAGTGTGGGTATTCCTTTTCCAGCATGTACCCTTTGCTGCATTTCTCGCATCGATGCGCAAACTCATTATCGACGCGCACCTTACCTAATCGAACTACATTGCCTTTACACTGCTCGTCATCGCATTGGTACGTCACTAGCACGGCTGAAAATGGCTTGTATGTCTCGCTCACTTACGCTTACCTCGTTTCTGGTTACGTTTAGGCTTGCTTGGTTTCTTTGGTGTGTCAGGAATACGGCCACCAGCGGAATGCAGCGCGTACTCTGTATTGAATCGTTTGTTGATGCGCTTAATTAGGCTTACGCTGCGTGGTGCAAGCTCTTTCGCACGTTCAATGTGTGTTAGCGCTCGGTTTAGCTCATGTTGAGGCACGTAATCACTTAAGCGCTGCGCAATCTCTACTAGGTTCACTTGGGTACACCAATCCAAATCGAGGACTTTGGCCACACTCACGACTTTCTTTGTGCGCTTAACTGCACGGTCTAAAGCTCGCTCAATTTGGTCTACTGGCACTTGCTTAGCGGCCTCGGTAAATTCTTCCCAATACTCTTGTGGCAGTACGCACGATTCGTGTAGCAGCTTAGACATACATAGGGAACCATCTTCACCAATGTAAGCCGTGTGGCCAGCTCCGGTATGCGTGTTCATTAGGTAAATCAGACCAAAACGCTGATCCGGTTTGCCTAGACCCTCTTGAGGCTGAATCGCTGTCGCCTTGCAAAGCATGTAGGCTTGCCAGTTACCGCCTTTCCAAACGGATTTAAGATCGTGGTATTGAACCGCTTCACCTAGATATAGGTTGTCGTTGCGCAGTTCTTCGTTTTCGTGAGCAATGATCGCTGCGTAGGCCAACACCTCATCAATGTTGTGCATCACGTAGTGATAGTTCTCGTCAGCGTTCTTCAATCCCTCGCTCATGCTGTTGATTTGCTCGGTTTGAGTCGCCACCAGCTCACTTAGCATTTCGATGTGCTCTTTGCTCTTGGTGAGCTCTGATTCAGTGGCCTTGTATGCCTCATCCAATGTCGCGTTCTTAGCGGCGGTTGCTTTGCGTTTGTCCTCGGCAATGCGTAGTTGCTCTTGAACACTCTCAAGTTGCTGATTAAGCGATTCCAGTTCACCAGATGATGCCACTTGGTTAGCCAATGCAGCGGCTACCTTGTTCTCCACCAGCTTAGGAATGCCGTCCAGTTCTTGTTGAGCGTGACGCAACTCAGTGGTAAGGCGTTTGATCTCTGCTTCTAGGCGTTGGTTGTCCTTACCTAGACGCTCGTTTTCTTCGCGTAGCTCGGCTGCGATCTGCTCGGCTTCGTTACGCTTTTTACGCATCACCTCAGTACCAGCCATTGCGCGGTCACGCGCTGCAAGGATTTCGGTACGTTCATCAAGCATTGCCTGATATTTTTGCTTTAGCGCCTCGTCGGCCTTGGCCGTGCGTTGGGATAGTTTGAATTGCAAGTCATCGATGATGTGCTGCATCAAACCAACAAGCGGGATCTCAAATTCTTTGATTTCAATTGGCGAATTTTCAGGAAGTCCCCAAGGAAGCTCTACAGTAAAAACATCGCTCATCGGAAAATTTCTCTACTACTCAAAAATTGGGATAAGGGAATAGGGTTAAAGTGTTTTATTCTTGGTTAGCAAAGCGCTCTAGGCGTTCTTCTAAGTCATCCAGCCAAACCAGTATTTCGCTACCTTTGTGAACGTAGTCGAGGTCGCTGTCTTGGATTAGTTCGGCTACATGACCCGAACACCCGTTTACTTCTGCCGCGATTGCACGGTTACTGAAATAAAAAGCACTTAGTGTGTCAGTAAAATCCGTTTCGCCTGTCGCCTCGCGCATTTCCATAAGCGCTTTAATGGTCATTCGACGCAACACAATCAGTAAGTCGCCTTGAGTTGCTAACGCTAAATTTTGTTTACTCACCGTTTAAGCCGCCACGTAACTCAGCATCTTGTAATGACGGAACTCGTTCTGGAACGGTATTTCATCGTCAAAGTCCATTGGTGGCTCGCCGTATTGCTGTTGAGATTGATCCCAACCACCCTGTTGCTGTGGTGAATGCTGTGGTTGTTGAGGTTGACCCCAACCGCCTTGTTGTTGCTGGCCACCAGCTCGGTTATTGCCAAGCATTTGCATCACGCCATTAAAGCCTTGAACTACTACCTCTGTGCTGTAACGGTCTTGGCCTTGCTGGTCTTTCCATTTGCGAGTCTGCAATTGCCCCTCGATGTAAACTTGTGACCCTTTGCGTAGGAACTCCCCCGCCACTTCGGCCAACTTGCCGAACAACACCACTCGATGCCACTCGGTTTTTTCTCGGTTCTCCCCTGTCGCTTTATCGCGCCAAGTTTCGGATGTAGCGATCGTGATATTCGCTACTGCACCGCCATTTGGTAGGTATCGGATTTCGGGATCTGACCCCAAGTTACCAACCAGAATGACCTTGTTAATGCCTCTTGAAGCCATTCGTTATTCTCCGGTATCTCTCTTTACCGCTTTGTCTCTGTTAGAAATCGCATCACCAAAGAACAAATAACCCACGTCTGTACTTGTGTAGACCGCTATCAGTTCTAGGTTTTGCACCCTTGGGTTCACCTCGCCATTCTCGATTTTTCGATAAGTGTCTGGTGATAACCCGATTAACCTGCTCATTTCGAGTATGGTTAAATCTGCATGCCGTCTCGCTCGCTTGATTCGCGCTGCACGTTGCTGTCGATACTCAAGCGATTGGATTCGAGCGGCCTGTTTAGTCTTTGCGTCTCGCATTTTCATAGAAGCTCTCCACTTCACTTGCTAGTCGTTCTTCCTCGGTTGTTGTCGCCTTAATCAAGGCAACGCGATATTCATGTAACCGATTCTTTGACCAATCTAGGCAGAGCTTTTGCCACTTGATAACGGCAACCGGATCGGAAAGGTCGTAACCCGTCCCAAAACAGCTACAGCACTCCCACTTGCTAAATAACGACTTGGTGTAACCAGTGCCATTGCAAGTCGGGCAGCGATCCGGCTTGTCATCCAATGTCACATCGGCATCTTGTAACCGGTTCGCCAGAGCTTCGCGTTCGTCCGTAAGCTCTATGCCCTCGAATGTATCCAGGATTGATGGTGAGCTTTCGTCTCGCTCTCTTTGCCGTTGTTCCAGTTGAGATCGCTTAATTTCAGAAATTTCCCCACTCATCTCTCATTCCGAACACATCGATTTTATTCGCAGTATAAATACACTCAAAAAACAATGCAAAACGCATTGACACAAAAACCGAAACGATGTGTTTTGCTCTCAGCAAACAGGCAAACAGACTCATATGAGGAATCAGCAAATGTCAGAGAACAACAGCAAAAAAGTTCACGACCAAATCCAAGCAGACGTTAAAGAGTAATACCTCGAACAGCGTCTTAGACTTCGCTTTGGCCAATGCAATTAAGAGCGGTCAGAACAACCTAAATGACTTGTGTAAAATGTGGAGAATCCCAGTAGAAAAGATACTTAGCAAGTTAAACACTTCTCTTTTCAAAGTGGATGATGATAAAATCCACCTCGCATAGACGGATACGTTTAGCTATCGGGATAAGAGTAATGGAAAGCTTCGGGGAAACTCGAAGCTTTTTTTTGCCTCAATATTTTATCCGAACACTCAATAATTTAATGCACAAAAAAATCGCCCACTCATAGAGAAAGCGCTTTACGTTCGGGATTTAATAGAACGCAAACCAGAAAAAAAAAAAAATAACCAAAACAAAAAACAATACTGTCGTTTTATAAGAAACAAAATCAAAGTTAGAAAGCATCAATCGCGAAAGTTGGTTGGAATTGATTCATCAAGAAAACTCGACCGTTAGTCCTACAAACACGCATTCAATTTAAAAAAGCGGTATAGTGAAAAACAGACGTCTTACGTGACCATAACGACAGATCGTTTAGCATCTTATCAACGTCAAATAGTTGATAAGATGCTGTCAACACTTAGGCTAATTGGAAATTAGTGGGCAAGAAATAGCCAAATTATAGCAAGCTTAACCACTTAAGTTGTACGGGGAAGCATTTTTGTTTTTAACAGGATAAGATGAGTTAACAGCAATATATTGAATGCGCTAACCCATCTGCTGGAAGCGGCAACTTTCTTTTGAGGTTTGCATCAAGCAGAAAGGAAAAATGAATATGAATTATAGGATAATAATCTTGCTCATATCCCGATTCATGTAGAGAAATGAATATTTTTCAAAGCGTTTCTTTATGAGAGGGGAATTATCTGATAACAATGGGACATAAGGACTTGGGAGTTTTCATACGCCTTAACCTGAAAGAGATAACCAACTCGTTTGGGTTTTTGCAAAATTAGCAAAAAGTCTGGAATACTAGGCACAGCAAGTCTTGGAACAAAACGTTCCCTAATAACCTTGATTGTGTGAAGAATATAAAAAAAGGTTGGATTCGAAGAACCCAACCTTTAATTACTGGAGGTAATTATGTAATCACCAACCAAGCTCGAAGCAGCTAAAAGCTTCACTTCAAGTAATGCGCATTAGGTGAGTACCAGTCACTTAATACGACTTACATAGCTACAACACTCAAAACCGTCGGAGGTTATATGAGTAAGCTCATTGAGCTTGTCATAGCTGTTATCAACCTAGTAGCAGCTATTATTCAAGCACTATTCGGTTAACCAACGCTGCTCTAGAAGTACATTGTTGCTTCTAGAGCACACTTACAACTATCCAATAATTAATATTTCCTGTCAATTCGTGTTTTTGTAAAGGACTCACACAAATGCGGTCGCTATTCGTTGTAGCATGCCGTTGTCTATAGCTAGGATCATTCACTCATCTAAACAACAAAAACTTGTTGTGTATGTGGGAAACTGTGTAAATCTTTGATTTTCCAGTTATCCACATACGCTATAAAGATCTATATTTAACTATATCAATCTATGGAAACTATAGACCTATAAGATCTATAGGAACCGTAACGTATTGATTTCAATTGGTTTTAACTCGTTTAAAGATCTTTTTTTAGGTCTTTAAGTAACAAGATCTAGGTTTAATTGATCATTTATTAGGTGTTTGTGATCTTCTTACAGGCTTTAGTGCTACATAATCTAGGTGAAAGTGATCATATATCAGGTGATTGGATAACAGGTTTTAGGTGTTTCTGTTCTTAAATGACATATTTTAGGTGTGTGAGATGGTTGTATAGGAGTCTTGTCCGGTTTTTTCTACTTTCGAGTCAATGATCACGTCGAATTCCCTCCCATATACCTAAAATGTGTCACATAGCTCATTTCAACCTAGAAAATGTCATCTATCGAGCCCATGACCTAAAACTTGTTAGCTATCAGTAATCGTGTGTATCGGTTAGTTCTGAAAGGGTATCTATCTTTTCCATTAACGACTCTAATTCATGCATTCCATCATCATGCTTTTGTTGCTCTTTTTCTGAGTGTCGCTTTGACAAGCTAGCTTCAACTTTAAGAGCGTGGTCTTCTTTACCCACATAGCGGTACGCGATGGCAAGTGATTCTAGTTCAGACTCGGTGAGTCTGACTTGGTTTTGAAGCCTTTTCAATTCAAGTTGTCGAATTGTCTTAAGAGCATCGTGTTGATTTAGTTCATCAATTGAACCTAGTTTAACCCACCGGAAGAGAAACTTGATTCCAGTAATGGTTCTACCTTTCTTTACAACCTCAAAACCCTTATCACCTTGGCTGCTTTCTAAAAATAGAAGCTCTTTGCTAATCTGAGGGTGTTCAGAAAGTTCTTTAATGCTTTCCCTGATACAACGTTTCATAAATACGCTGTTGTTTTTGAAGGAACTTTTATCTTTTTTCAGCTTCCCTGATTCGTCCAAAAGCCCAAATATTCCTTTCAGTTCACTAAGCTTTTGCGCATGCATTTCAAAGCCCTTGTCTTTGAAGCGACTAAGCAGTTCGTACAAGCGCTTAGAATACTCCTTCTTTACCTCAAAGAAATTGCGAGTATTAATCAGAGCAAATCCTTGATTATATTCAATATACTCAGGTTTTAGCATATCGTTAGGAACCATCGTAAGTATGCCGTGTTTATAAGCGATATGTTTAAAAAGAGGTCTATAGTCGAATTCAATATCACCTTTCGGGGTTTCCACCTTTATCCCGATTTTTCGACTAGCTAGGCGGTTCGCTACTGGACTTAAGTTGCTACCGATATGTTTAGACTCAACACCTAGCCACTCTGATAATTGATGTGAAGTAAACTCATAGTGTGGTGTTTTCTGCTCCCAATCACTTGGTTTCATATGTGCAATCATCAACGCAAACATATCTGCTTCCCTAGCGGATAGATCTTGACGACTAAAGACCAGTTGATGGCCTTTTTTGATATGTTTCGGGAGGTTATCGCTTACCGCAGGGTAGAAATATTCTTCATCACTCATGCAAATGCACATCCATAAATAACAAGATTTAGGTAATTATGACACATTTTAGGTCACGTATGTATAGAAATACTCACATCAAGCAGTGATTACAGATACCTGACTTGTACTCGCCCGACTGTGTCACGATAGTATTCAACTAAGCCTTGAGACTCTTTCTCGGAAATGGTGTTCATGTACTCTGCTAACATGGTGGCTGTATCACGAACCTTGTTCACGCTAGCTTTCACGGCGCTTGCAGCCTTGTTGTGCCAGCTAGCAATCACAAACTTAAGGTATGACACGAACTTAGGCGCTAAAGGCTCTTGGTGCTTGTTGTACAGCTTGATAACACGACGAGCTCCATTAGCTGATAGGCGGCCTTGCTTAGCTGCTAGTTGAAGTTGTTTTACTTCGTCAGCGTCACGTTTGAAGATCTTCAAAAACCAAGAATCAGACGGGATACCGTTATTAATTTTATTTTTACTCTCTGTAGAGAGATCTTTTGTATTTATAGTGCCATTTTTGTTTTTGTCTGATTGCTCGCAAGCCTTGTCAGCACTGGCCTCAATAGGTTTTTCCACAGAAGCCCCCCCTGAGTGCCGTTTTTGTCTATTAAAACGCTTTTGTGCAGCTTGTAGCGCGTATTTGTATGCGCCAGCGAACATTTCTTGGATGGCGTCTACGCATAGAGTGATGTGACGTAGATTCTGACCTGTTGCATTGTTTGGCTTCTGTTCTCGGACAATTAAGTTCAAGCCTTCTGCTGTTTTCAGTTGTTTTTTGAGAGTGTCAAAAGTGGTTGGACGACAACCATAGCGATCGCAGTTCTCGTTGTAGACCTGTACCAATCGAGTAGTTGATGCAAAGCAGGTATGGCCATGCTTAAGAATATGGCTTGAGATAGTTTCTAGTAGGCAAGCAAGTTTACGTTGTGCCGACGGTTTATTGGCTTTGATATTGGAGGCTTGGGTTCTGAATCCTGACTTCCAGTAGCAAGGATGCAGTAAAAGCGGTGTGTTTTGCATAAAATTTGCTCAAAAAAAAAGGCGTAAAAATTTGCCACCGATCTCTTTGAACGTTATACTTACACCTGCTTTAGTGTGGTGTAATTTGTGTTAACGTTCGCTGAGATTGATGCTCAATCTAAACTGTTAAACTAATTACTAACCATTTGAGGCATTAGTCGCCAACTAAATGTCTCGCCTGATTAGGCTTCGGTCTAATTCATTACGGCATAATGACTTTCCTTAAGTTCGTTTGTCGTGACGCTTTAAGTTAGCCGCTTAAAGCTCGATTTCAGTAAGAAAGCCCGCTCGCCAAAGCGGGCTTTTTTATTTTCTGTTGCCCGAAATCGAATCACTTTCTCTCTATCACGGTATCGCCATGATCTAATTACAGAAAAACTCCCCTATTATTGATCGTAAATGGTTGATCAAACAAGTCTCTGTATCAAAGCGATTCCGAACAAGGTGCGTTACCATCTGGCGCTAGAGTTTACCAAAAATTTTATCTATTTAAACTCCTTTTGGACGTGTTAATATTCCGAACACATCGAATTTTGTGGATAACTCTGTGATGAAATTTACTCCCCCACCAAGTGCTGAACAGCAATTAGAAACTCAAGTTAACCAATTAAAACAACAATTTAAGCGCCGTCAGTTCCCGAAAAAGAACGCACCAGCGCTACCGTTGGATTTGTTAGTAACAATCTCAGGTTGCACCTTTGGTTTGCATAGCCAAAAAGACGGTAGACTCGTTCTAAAGGCCGATAAGGCGATTAACTTTGATAAGGGTGTCAATGTGTTGCGCTCAGTGTCGTATATTGCTGGCGCGCGAGATAGCGTATCTATCGCTGGTTGGGACTGGCGACCAACGCACTTCAAGAAAGATAAACTCTACTTGCGTCCTGTCGCGCCTAGTGATTTATAAAATTCCGAATCGGCCACCAGCATTTTCGATTTAATTGAGTGTTTTTTGCACTTAATTACTAATAGCTGGTGGCGCTTTTTAATTGATCAACTTATTGGAATTTTCGTGATAAAGATCCGAAGTTGACGAATTGCTGTTTAATTTGAGGCGCAACACTCACTTTTTGCTCTACTGGAACGTAGCTATTTGTCGGTAAAGTCGCCATTTTTCGGGAACCTAGCGACTCAAACATAGCTCGCACCACTTGATGATCTTCCTTGGTGGCCATGTTGGCGATCGCTTTGCGCTGCGCATCGGTTACATAGATAGGCAAAGAGTCCACAACATCAAGCAGCATCGAGGTTGCCTTAGCGTTTTGCTCTACCTTTTCACGCAACTCTGCATTCACGCTTTCTAGGTACATAAGCTGGTTAGTAAGATCACCGACAAGCTCAACATTGCTCTGTTGAGTCATGTTCGCGTAGATATTACGCGCGGATTCCTCATCAAAACCTTGTTCCTGTAGCGATTCGAGGATCATTTGCTTGCCGTTCGCACTTTCCATCATCATGGCCGGATGGTCTAGGCTGATATAGTTCGGCTGCAACACGTAGTCCATACCGTGATATGAAGTCGTGATCGATGCCTCGCGTGTATCTTGGCCACCAGTCGCCCAACTCCAACCACCAGCACGGCTATTGTGCAAACCTAAAGCGATGCGGCCTGTATCGGTATCTAAAAACTCTTGAGTGTGTTCAACAATACCGTCATCTGAACAGGTGATAGAGATTGTGCGGTTAGATGGCACGTTTTCTACCACAACCGGACGACCATTAATCATGATCACCTCAGTTTCACCGATTGAGAGCTTATTCGCTCGCTGGCGGGATTGATGGCCATAGTAACCATACGCTTCACCGAGTCGTAATAGCTCTTGAGTTCGTGGGCTGTTGATCATCGCTTGCACGGCTTTGATGATGTAATTGCGCTTGTTGGCGCTAAGTTTTCGACCGTCATTGAATAGGCTGAAACGGTCGGATACTTGTTTAAGTGCTTTTGCTGTCACTTTCTTTTCTCCATTAATGGCTTTGGATTTCGGTTAGTAGGTCGAGAACTACGTCTCTAACGAATCGTTCCGCTTCGCTTTGGTCAGTCATGCCAATGGATTCCATCATTTTGTCGTTCTTGGCCACTTGAGCCGCGAGCTCGGAAATGACTTCATTGGCCAGCTCGGAATCGAGGCCAACAACGGACGTGTAAAGATGGTTTTTGAGTTTCGGAGACTTGCCGATTGGGGATTGCTCGATAAGGTCAAGCACGGTAGTCAGCATGGTTGCGTAGTTCGCTTGCGACTCCATTGCTGCCGACTTCTCTTGCTCGATAGCAGTGTTGAGAGAGTTAAATCGGATCTCGAATGGCATATCGTTGTCATTCCACACCTTGCCGTCTCGGTAGATGGTGTGAATGTCGATAGCGCGCTTAACGAACGCCACCACGGCTGCGCGGATTTGGTTGGCGCGTAGTGCAGATTGAATCGATGTGCGGAAGAAGCCGCCCTCGCCTAGCCCACCAGAAAGAAGATCACCAAACCCAAGCATGGATGGGTCTACGCCAAGCGTTCCGGCTAAGCGTTTAAGGTGAAACATAATGTCTTCGATGTGGGAGATATTCGGGTCAGTGGTAAAGGTATCGATCTGCAAGCCACCTTTAGCGCCGCCCATAAATGGCAATAGCGTGTTGATGACGGTTGGAATGAAACCTAGCTTGCGGGAACGGTCTACCACCTCTTGACGGTCTTGCTTCATCTGGTCAGCGACCATGTTGATGTATTCCGCAGCTCCGGCCGCATCTAAGCCGTCAGTGTTTACCGCTACCATGCGATCGATAAGTGAAGCATTCACACGACTTGCGCCGAGTGCTGCAATGGACTGGCGAAGCATCGACCAAGCCTCAAAACAGGTAAGAAGAATGGATGTGCCGTAGTTCTGCGTCTCGATTGGCATGCGTGAATACGCATCGTCATAAAGTGAGTAGCGCTGGCCAGTGTAGTTAACTGGCGGTATATCCATATCTGGTCGCCAGATTGGCATTTTTAGTGGGATAAGCGCCCAAGGCTCGGCAAGGCGTACCTGTTCGCCGTTCGCTCGGGTTTGTAGATATTCCGCAGTAAATCCCGCTAGCTCGCCCGAACGTTCGTACTCACGAATTTGGTTTGGCAACGTGTAGTAGTTGGCCTCAAAGTGAGTAATACCCACGCCCTCTTTCGTGTATGGGCGAACATAGTTAACCCCATAAACCAGCGTTGAATACGTCCAGTTCATTAGGTTTTCGTTGATTGGAGTTAGCAGCTCTCGGTTAAGACGGCCTACGTACTCGGCGTACTTCTCATCGGTTGGATGAAGATACACAGCCATGCCATTGTCGTTTGATACCGAAAGAGCGTGACCAAGGTGCAGATTGAGCGCGGCATCAATCGTGCTGTCCTCGGCCATTTCCTTGAGTATCGGATATAGCATGAAGCGATCTTTCGGCAGCTTGTGCAGAAAAAAGCGGTCTGAGCTTTTTCGACCGTCATTGGTCAGAGCGCCGTTGCTTTCATCTAATTGGTGTTCGCGATCGTGGAATGGCGATCCCGTGTATCCAGCGCCAGATTCAAAACTTATCCCACTCTCTTTATCGTCATTCTCGTTAAAGAAAGGGAACGCTTGTTTTAAAGCTGCCGCCAGTCCAATTGATGCCTTGTTTTGCGACATGTGCGACCTCAGTTAGTTGAGGCGCTTTTTACAGGGATGGGGATGATCTTGGATGATATCGCATTGCGTCAATGTGACCAATACGATAATAAATCATTGATTTTTGTTGGAATAAATTTTTTTAGTCAAAGTTCAATCGCTTGCCCTTTAATGATGGTTACTCACTAAAAACACTAATTTTTCGCCTTGATAGCGCTCGGTGTGTTCGGAATAATTGCCTCGTCCCTAAAAATCTACTTCCTTAGATATTTTAGATTATTCATTAACTTAAATTGATATTGATAGTGGCGTTTTTTTGGGATGGGGAATAGGAAAGGAAAAAGTCGGGCGAAAGCTCGACTTTTTTTTGGCTTTTATCCAAAGAATAAAAGGCAAGTTCGATGAACACTGATTTAACCCGCAGTATTGAACAGGCGACAACAATCGATGAACTGGTCAGCCAGTTTGAAGCCTTGCTCGCTGTCGATATTAGCGATACTCCAAAAGGCCACCAGCGCCTTAAGGCTAACCAACTAGCCAAAGACATTCTCGCCAAGTACAACGGCGACTACTCCAACGTTTCACCCGAAGATAAAGCAGCTCTGCGCGACTACACAGGTTTTGGCGGTATCGGTGGCTCCACCAACGAATACTACACGCCTAAATGGCTGGCGAGCGCGACTTGGGATGCAGTTCGCTCCTATGGCTTTACTGGCGGTAGCGTACTTGAACCAAGTTCGGGCGTGGGCGTATTTAGCGAAACCAAACCTAAAGGCACCCTAACTACATCCGTAGAAATGGATCAGACCTCGGCGGCCATTAACCAGATTCTTCACCCCGAAGATCATGTAATTCAATCGGCATTCGAAGCCGTGGCCAGCAATCCCGATATTGGCGATTTCGACCTAGTGATCGGCAACCCGCCTTATGGTGTTCGAGACGCTAGCGCGATGAAAGACAAAGCGTACAAAGACATTAAGTACGCCGATCAGTATTTCGTTTCTCGTTCTATCGATAAAGCGAAAGCTGGTGGCTTGATTGCCCTAGTGCTTCCAACTCGTATTTGTGATGCGAAAAACCTTGAGAAGTGGCGTACACAACTCGCACTTAAAGCGGAGTTCTTGGGCGCGCACCGACTACCAACGGGCACGTTCGCTGATACTGGCGTAGTGACTGACCTTGTTATCTGGCGCAAACACAGCGACCAAGCGAAAGCACTGATTGATAGTGCCGACCGTGACACGCTGATTGAATCTAACGTGCTTTGGAATACTTGGCTTAAAGGTAAGTGGTTCGAGCGCGAGGGTAAGAAATTCATCAACGGCGAACAGACTGTTGAGGGCGTAGGTAAGTTTGCGCGCAAAGTCGTGAAGCGCGGCAACCGTTCTAACGAGGACATTAAACAGTCCCTAATGCGCCGCTTTAACAGCCGTATCGACTGGATGTTGCTTGATGAATCGGTAAGCGAGCCAGTGAGCGCGAAATACTCCGAGGGCGATACAATGTTCCGCAATGGCCAGCAATACGAAATGATTGATGGCGAATGGGAAGTGTCCGAAAGCAACGCGAAAACAGGCGTTATCAGCAAGGCGACCTATGGCGTAGATAACACCGATGAGATCGGTTCTATCACCTACTCTACTGAATCGATGCTTAAGCTATCGGCCAGCCAAGCGCTACAGATTTTCGAAGATTACGGCTACTTGTGTCATGACGACTTTAAAGCCCTAATGCGCGAGATTGCCAAGCTGCCAAAAGCGAGCCAAGAACACGCTTACAAAGGCATTCTACTTGGCATGAAAGTTCAAACACTTGCAACGCTGGTTGCTGGTGGCCGAACCACATCCAATAGCGACTTGGCCAACATGGCAATGGGCGCGGAGGACTTCCAGACCGAACAATATCGCGTGAAGTTAAGCGGCGAAGTGTTAGAGCTGAACGCACTAATGGGCGGCTCTAAGGTATCGAAGAAAGCGCTAAGCAACTTAAGCGAGAAGTACGTCTCTGCATGGAATTACTACCACTCATCGATCGATTCTAAGGGCAAACTGTCTGACCTACTCAAAGGCGACCTTAAGCGTGAACTTACTGTTCAATACAGTTCGTCTCGCATTGGTGACGTGTTCCATCTATGCGACCGTGAACTAGGCATAACCACACTGACACTGCATGACGTTCGCACGTATTACACCGCAAGCGGTATCGATACGATGAGCGATGAGCAGTTGCTTGATTACCTAGCGAACATGGATGAGGTAGCCGTAAACCCTGACGGTACGGTGACAGCATTCCACAAAGCGACGACTGGCCTTGTCGGTAAACGCATGGATCAGCTGACCACACAATTAGTATCGGCCACCAGCGATACCGTGAAAGCTAACATCATGCGCCAAATCCAAGCCATCGAATCTAAGCGAAACAAGATCTCGATTGCCGATGTGAAGATGAAGCTTACCGATAAGTGGATTCCTAAAAACATCATGCTTGAGTTCCTGCATGACCGTGGCTACACGGAATTTATCTTGGGCGACTTTACCGAGGATAAGGACGGCTTTGAGGATTTCGTACAAAGCGAATCCGGCCAATACCTCACTGGCTACCGTTGGCGTGATGGCGAATGGATTGATGGCCTAACTCGTAATGGCGTGAAAGGTAAAGCAGCGAACAGCGATGAGCGATTTGAGCGTCAAATTGAATCGTACATCAACTATGGTGCGGTTCGTGGCGGTAGTAAGAACGAAGATAAATCACTTATCCGTGAACAAATGCGCCGCCTCGATGATGAGTTTTCTACATGGATTGCATCATCTGACCATTCAGAATACTTGGAACAGGTTTACAACAATACGTTTAACGGTTGGATTAAACCGGAGTTCGATGACACTCCATTATCGCTAGATGGCGTATCTGGTGCGATTGAGTTCCTACCTTACCAAAACTCAACGATTCGCCGTCACAGTGCAGACGGTAACGGCATTATTGCCTTTGGTACTGGCTTGGGTAAAACGCTCACTGGCCTTGGTCTAGTGCAGTACAACCTAGAAACCAAACGCGCAAACCGTGTGGCCATCGTTGTTCCTAAATCAGTGCTAGAAAACTGGTTCTATGAAGCCGATCTGTTCTTTGGTGAAAGCAATCTATCTGACAAGGTATTTATCGGCCTTGAGGTTCACAAAGACGATGACGGCAAAATCATTCGGGAACCAGTATTGGATGAAACGGGCGAACCTAAGCTAGACAAGAAAGGCGATCCTATCTTGCGCGCCAAACTGACCGTAGACACCAACGGCAAGCGCGTAGCAGAGCAGCTCCACCAGCTTACACAGTCAACCGCTCGCATCGTGGTAATGACAAAAGACGTGTACAACCGCATTCCATTGAAGCCGGACACGATTACGGCCAACGTGCTTGAAATGCGCGATGCTGGTTTGATTGCTGGTTCAAGCAAGCTAGTTAAGGAAGCGGAAAGCCACACAGAGAAAGCGAAGAACGCGCGCTTTGAAGCGAAATACTCTGACGATGGCACGGCCAAAAACGAAGAACTACCGTACTTCGAGGACTTGCTATTCGACTCGGTTATGGTCGATGAGGCGCATGATTTCCGTAACTCGTACAAGGGCGGCTCATACCGAAACAACCTGGCATTCTTGCCTAGCCAAGCGCAAGCCGATCGCGCTATCGATATGCAGCTTAAGAACAACGTCATTAAAGCGCGCAATGACGGTCGAGGCGTTTACTTCCTAACAGCTACGCCAACCGTAAACAGCCCTGTTGATATGTTCAATATGCTGTCCCACATCATTCCGGCAGACACGTTTGCCAAGATGGGTATCTTTGACAGCGACGACTTTATCCGCATGTTTGGTAAGACTGGCGAAGCGCTGGTTACTAAGATTTCGGGCGAAGTTGAACAGCGTGAAGCCCTACTCGGATTCCAAAACCTAGACGCACTTCGAAACATCGTTAACCGATACATGACGATCGAGGATGCTAAATCCGTTGGTGCCAACGTTCACATTCCTGACCTGATTAGCCAACAAAGCTTTGTCCAAATGAATAGCGAACAGGAAGCGCTATATGAGGAACTACGCCAACGCGCTGACGCTATCAGCAATCCAGACAAAGACGAAAACCAAGAGATTGTCGAGCAATACCCTAACGACACGGTTTTCGGCCTGATCCGTAAAATGGACAAGGTAAGTACAGACCTTGATTTGTACTATGAGCGTGTTACCTACCGATTCGCTAAGGACAACAAGAAAGAGGTTGAGGCGGCAGTAGCTAAGCTACCAAATACCGTCACAGTCACTTTTGAGGATGTAGCACCAGACGGCACGGTTAAGCTAAGCAAAATCCAAGTTAAGGTTGATAAGAGCGTTAAGGTCGAGGGCGATCACTGCGTGGTTCAACTCCACCAGCAACTTGATGACAAGTTCACAAGCATTTGTGACAAGGCTAAGTTGAAATTTACGCACCCTGTCTCTCCTAAGTACGCCAAGTTCCTTGAGAACGCGCGCGAGATTTATCTGGCTGGTGGTAAGCAGCTTGTCTTTACCGAAGAAAAAACACAGCACAAAAAACTGGCTCGCATCATTGCGGATTTCGTTGGTTGCAAGCTGTCTGAAATCGGTATTTTGAACAGCGATACCGTTGCAGGTAAGAAAGGCTCTAAGGCCACTGAGGACGATGAAGAAGCAGGTTTGGAAGCAATCGCCAATGCTTACAACACCTCGAAATACAAATTCATGATCCTCAATAAAAAAGGCGAAGTCGGTATTAACTTGCATCATGGCACAACCGATATTCACCACTTAACGCTACCGTGGACTCCAATGAGTATCACACAGCGTAATGGCCGTGGCGCGCGCGTTGGCTCTAAACAAAACAGCGTGAACGTTCACTACTACACGTCTAAAGGCTCATTCGATGATTTCCGCTTGGCCACAATCCAACGTAAAGCCACTTGGATTGAGACAATGTTCAAAGGCAATGACAAGTACATTGCGAACGCCGATGCAGACGCAGCCGACGAAACAGCAATCATGCTGGCAGCGAATCCAGAAGAAGCGAAAGCCCGTATCGAAGCGGCCAAACGTGAAGCGGAGCGCAAGCGCAAATTAGAGGAACGCCGACTAGCAAGTATCAACGTTAGCAAGTACATCAAAGCTACCCAAATGCTTGCTTTGGATGTGAGTGCGGTTGAGGGCGAGCTGGCCGAACTACGCGAGAAGTTAGAGCCACTACGCAAAGAGGTGGAAGAAGATCGCCTACGTGCAGAGGGCGAGAAGCGCGGCAGTTGGCAGCACAAAACCTACCAACGCACCAAAGGCAGACTGTTTGCGCTAGAAAGCCAAATCAAAACCTATGAGGCAGCGATCAAAAACCGCGACAAAGCGAGCGATACCATCAAGAAATTGAAACCAGCAATGGAGCTGGCCATCAATGACGGTGTGTTAAAGGATTACCCTGACTTCCTAACTCATCCAGAGTTGTACATTGTTCGCAACGGTGTGATTGTGCGCAATGGCTACACCTACAAAGCCGAAGTTAAGAGCCGTTCTTGGAGCGCCGAGTACGATTCAAAAGCAACAATCATGATCACCAACTTCGACCGTAAATCTGGCACGGTGGACGGCTTTATTACTGAAATGGACGGCGAACCAGCGTCACGCAACTATGTCGATCTACCTGTTGAGCGCATCATTGAAATTGCGCCAGTGAATCAGGATAGAGCAGCACTAGAAGCAAAAGCGCTCCAAGGTGTACCACTAAGTGAAGTCGCTCATACGTTTGACCGTGAGACGTTCTTTGAACTGGTCGCAGAGAAGAAAATGAAAGCCTACGGTAACAGTCGCCGTTGTTTGGTGCGCAATGCTGACGGCTCATTCTCTACGCCGTGGGGATTGGATGTTGAACCAGACCAAACGCTGATTTATCCAGATGCGAGCGATAAAGCGATCGTGAAAGCCCTACTCGACCAAGTAACCAAGCAATTGGAAGATAAAGGCCGCGTGATGCTGGAACACGACATTCTAAGTTTCTTTATCGGTAGCGATTGGGACAAACAGGCGATGGAAAACGGCAACCAAGTGACCGAACAGGAAGTCGTAGAACTGGTGACACTTGAGATCAAAGCGTTCGAGGAAAAATACCCTGAGCTTTATCAAGAGGCACTACTGAAAGCGGAGACGACTTACAAAACGTCTATCACTTTCCTTAAAGACCTAGATAACCATCTAAGCAATTTGAAATGGACAGGTTACACCAACGCACACGAAGCGCGCCGCCTATCGGCTCGTGAGTTCACTCGTTACACCGATATTCTGACCGAACGCTCTAGCGAATACCGCACAGAGCTGGAAGATAAGCTATTCGCTGACTTCACTAAGCTGGTGGCTAACGACCCTGACCGTGCGAAACGTCTATCACAGATCGCGTACTGGATGACGCAATACAAACCAACGACCGATACTCACCTACTGAAAAAGGTCGATGCGATTTACGGGGAAAACTCACAAGAAACCATGCTTAAGGTATGTGCCGACCTACACGCTATTGGCGAACGTGAGTTTCTATCCGGTGATGGCCTAATCTTCTCGGATGACTGGTCATTGAATCGCATGAAAGGTGCGTATGGTTCGCTATTCACTTACCGCAGCACACAGCGCGAAGAATTTATCGAGAAGTACCTAAATGCGGATAAGCCGGAAAAGGCCGAGGTTCAAGTGACCGAAACGCAGAAAGTGAAAATCGATAATATCTCTGCCATTAACGTAGAGAGCATCGAGAAGTTTAGCGAACTAATGTCAGGCATTGGCATCGACGTTAAAATGGTGACTTCACCAATTAGCTGGAAGCCTAAGCGCGGTCGCAACCGAAAAGAGATTGTTGTAGAGCCATACGAACGCATTGGTTTGATGGACAACAACGGCCTTAAAGGTTCGCTGAAAGTGATGTTCGCTGGTGACAAGGAAGCCAAGGCCGAGTACGGCGCTGACTTCGCTTCGAACGCAAGCAGTGAGTTTAATGGTGGCTGGTGGTTTATCTCTGCGAAAGCGGATTTAGAACTGCTGGCGAAATCGCTATTAACCATTCACAACACGTTGGCCGAAGCTGCCTAACTTAAATTTTCGCATGCGAAAAAGTTCTCGCATGCGAAAACTTTTTGGAGATAACAATGATTACCCAAGTGAAATTGCCTACCGTTGAAGATCTACAGCCCCTACTCGATGAGGCGTTAGAAACAGCGCAAAGCAAAGAGGCATTTATCCAAGCTCAAGTAGATGGCATTTACAAAACACTTCAAGCCAATCCGCTCATGTACCGTCACTATGGCGCTTATTGGTGGGCGGTTAAATCACTCATGGCCAAGCATGGTTATGACCTTGGCAGCGATTCAGAAGTGATCACAGAGCAACACTTCAATTTCGAAGACCCTGCGATTTTGTTGTGTGCTGCGTGGGCGTACCAGCAAGAGCAAATTGATAAAGGCTACTGGCAAGCAAACCTACATACCTACTACGCCGATGATGAAGAATTTGAATATTCTATCGAAGACGTAAATCTCGAAGCGTGGAGTGTTAACAGCAGATCGATGCGTTAAGTTCTCGCATGCGAAAACTTTTTCTCATATGCCCGTCATCTTTGGCGGGTATTTTTTTGCATGGAATTTGGTAGAGAGTTCTCGCATGCGAAAACTATATGGAACGGAATGCTTTAAAGTTCTCGCATGCGAAAACTTTTGCTAGAAAAAAATAAACCCCGCCACTGAGAAAATGGCGGGGATTGCACGTTGAATCGATAAGCATAAACACAAGCACTACTACCCCTAATAGTTTTCGGCATCGCTTATCTGGTGTGTAATTTATATGAGATAAATTTCATATTCAACAGTTTTTTTAGTCTTTTTTATTAAAAACAATTGGTTATGCAACCGCTCACACTTGCTGATTACGCGCTGGCAATTCTGTCACTTTGCTGGATTGAGTAAGTAATAATTCTGTCAAAAAGTTTTCGCATGCGAAAACTCTCGGAATCAATCTCACATTTTTCTCAAAGTTCTCGCATGCGAAAACTTGTGCAATCGGTTCTGTTTGTTCACTTTTTCGCTTGTGCTGTTGCTTCTGGCAACGTATAGTGTAACCCCGTTGCCAGTGACAACAATTAAGAGGCGTTGATATGGCATCCAAGGAACGATGCGAAAGACTAATTCAATTAGTCGAGAAAGCAGGAAGTACCAGAAAAGCCAAGCTGCTTATTGATGGCGTTAAGGGAGTAAGTCCTTGTCACACTGCCATCTACAAAGCCATGAATGGCGGCGGTACGACCGACTATGTGGTTCAGTGCTATATCGATGATCTTGAAACAGCACTGAGCAAACCAAAACAGCAAACAAACTCCACCAGCAAAGGAAATCATTAATGAGCACTATCATGGCGATTGCCAACCAAAAAGGCGGCGTAGGTAAAACAACTTGTACTTACAACTTTGGCATTAGCATCGCTAACCAAGGCAAGAAATGTCTATTCCTGGACTTTGACCCGCAAAACAACTTGGGCGGCTCTATTGCACCGGAAATGGTCGAGAATCCAGAGTACACATCTGCGAGCTGCCTACACAACGCTTACAACCTTTTCGAAAATCCAGTAAAGGCTAAGCCTTTTGTAGTAAGCGAAAACGTACACGTTATTGGCGGCGATAAGCGCATGGGTAACATTACTCAATCACAAATCTTAAACGTGGCTGAGTCTATCGACCTTATCAAAGACGACTACGACTATATCTTTATCGACTGTCCACCAGCGGCGAACGCGCTACAGCATGCAGCGCTACTTGTGGCCAGTAAGCTACTTATCATTAGCCAAGCACAAAAAATGTCGATCAAAGGCGTTAATGAGCTGGTTAAGACCTCGCGCCAAATCCGTCGAATGAACCCTGACTTGGAAGTGTTAGGCATTGTCCTAAACCTTATCGAAGCCAATATCACAAACGACCAGCGCGAACAGGAAGCGGAACTTCGTAAAGAGTACGGCAACCTAGTTTTTGAAAACAAACTGATTAAAACAACGCGCGTAAGTGAAGCTCTAAACCAAGGCAAAGCACTGATTGAAACCAACCCTAAAGCGGCTGAGAAATTCGGCTTTACAGCGGTTTGTGATGAACTTTGCAAGCGCATGGTAGAGGTGACAGCATGACCAAAAGCTTAAGAGATCGAATCAAGCTTAGCGACCTAGATAATCTCTTGGATGAATCAGCGGTAGAAATCCGCGATGCAGCGAAAGTGCTGGCTATCCCTAAAGACTCTTTGTATTCAGTTGAGCAAGTACGTGAAGAATTTAACGATGAGTCACTACTTGAATTGTGCGAAAGCCTAGAAGAAAACGGCCAAATTCAACCTGTCGTTGTTTACCCGTTTGATGGCAAGGGATACAAAATCCAAGAGGGTGAACGCCGTTGGCGCGCCGCTATGTTGAGCGACAAGCTGACTCACGTTGAATGTATTGTCCGTGAAAAGGGCGATATTTTTGGCCAGCTCATTGAAAACATCCAGCGTGAAGATTTAACGCCAATCGAATTAGGTAAGGCGTTTGACCAAGCTAAGAAAAAGCACAATCTGGATAACCGTGGCTTGGCTAAGCGCCTTGGCAAATCAGACGGCTACATTTCGAAATACCTAAATGTACTTAAAGCCCCTGACTTTGTTTTGGAAGCATTCCAAAAAGGGATTATTGGTGATGTGGAGTCCATCAACGAACTACGCAAAGCAACCATCGATAACTCTGAGCGCGTTCGTGAAGCACTGGAAAGCGGCGAGAAGCTAACACGCCAAGATTGTGTGAAGTTACGCACCAATGCGTTTGGCAATGAGGTTGAGGTCAAGCTTAGCGAAGCAGATAAAGCAGACAAGGTAGAAAAGACCCAAACGACACCAGCAAGCAAAAAGCCTACGGCAAACCAAAAGCCTACCAGCATTTGTGTCATGGTTAATGGTCGTCATGGTTTGGTGTTCGCATCTGGTAAGCATAGCGACAAGCTAACGGTACTGTTTGATGATGGCGAACTTGAGCAAGTGCCAGTTGGTGAAGCTCAATTAGTCGGTTATCGCGTGTAAAGTTCTCGCATGCGAAAACTTTTTAAAGCGGGTGGCTGATAGGCTGCCCGTTTTTCGTTAAGACGTAGTACCCGCCGTCACGGTACACGCCAACCAAATAGTGATCGAGCGGCACGTCTTGCCAGCCAAATAGCCCTAGTTCGTCATCGCAGTAAGCGACGATATTCACCAGCTTCACCTTTTGGACATGCAGTAGATAGATATTATCTAGCGCCCCTTTGAATGGTCTGTAGATATACTCGCCATCTTTCCTTAAAGCGGGGATCTCATTCCCTGCGACTGAATGGCCATCGGCAACGCCGTCTTCGTTTATGTCGATTAGCCCGTAGTGATAACGATGCCTGATAGTAAACATCCCCCTACTCCCAAATGCAAAAACGCCAGATTTGACAATTAAATCTGGCGTTTTTTGTCGTGTCTTCTAGCTTGTCACAGGCTTGGAAGCCCAGACCTATTTTATAGCGGCATAATGGATTCTTGCAAGTTCGTCCGGTCGCAGAACAGACTCGAACATAAAGCCTGTTTGTACGCCCTCGTTTTCCAGCTCTTGATTCACTCGGCCAAGAATATCGATAAGCGATGCACCGCCACCGCCAAACATATCCCCTAGCGCTTGCCCTTGGTGAAGCAGTTCACTATTGATTGCCTCGGCCATTGTCTTAAATGCCAGCGTCATGCGTTTTGCGCTTCGGTTGTTAGCAGCAATGAATCTCGCCAGCGCTTCGGCCTCGGGATCGTTGTCGCCAAACAAACCGGACTGAGCCAATAGCTCGTCTATATGTTGGCCGGACTCTTTTGCCTGTCTTACCAACTCGGTTGCTTGCACCAGTGAGTCAAGTGCTGACTTAGCGAGGTCAGGTTGTGAAGCGTTAATTTCCACGGCCTCTGCCAGCGTTTCAGACGTGTTTTTGTGTACTTCCCCGCTAAAGTATTGCATCTCAACAAACGCGCTTGCTGCGCCGTTTAGCGCGCTCAAAATATTGCGAATTTCCGGATCGGCTTCCTCGGCTACCAGCTTCACCAACTTCTCGTTTTTGTACGCTTTGGCGAACACGGCATTTTGCATGCGCTCGATCAGTTGCTTGGTTGGTCGGCCATCTTCGGTCAGTAGTCCGGCGGTTGAGTTATCCCCAATTTCGGTTAGGAAGCTGTTTATAAATCCTTGGTTGGATTTGGCCAAAAGGTTGCCTGTTTCGCTCGGTTGGAACAGGGCAATCATGCGGTCATCGATGCGCTCTGCGTCAACCCAAGCCGTCTCGGCTGCGCTCATTTGTTGCAAGTCAGAGAGGTTGGAATCTCGGGCAAACTTAGCACGGTTAACTTGGGTAACACGTTCTCGAACCAACACTGGCTCGCGCATGCTTTCAACTTTCTCCGGTGATAGGTCGAAGCGCTCCGCATTGTCGATTAGGAACTGGCGGTACTTTTCAGCCTTGCCCTCTCTATACGCTTTGATGATAGCGATGGTTCGACCGTTCCCCGACTCCACCACATTGTCCGAGCCGACAATCGGTGCGCCGTGGCTAGATAGTCCAGAATCGGTTAATTGTTGTGGGCGCAAATCGTTGGCCATTTTTGAGATCTGCAATTTTGAGGATACGCGTGTACGGTCGCGCGGTTGCAGCTCTTGTGGAAAATTCGGATTGATTCGACCGTCCAAATCGTTCGATGGAATAAGGTCGCTGGCTTCCACGACTTTAAAGCCTGTTTCTACTTCGTCGCCTTTTGCTGTCACAACGTAGCTGGTTCGACCTAGCTTGGGTTTTGGATTGTCTGTTGCGTACAGTTGAACAATCGCGGCTAGGTCATTGATGTTTTTTGCCTCTTTGATTTCGGCGTTAATTGATGTGAGTTGATTCAATTTGACCGCTCCGGTTTGGAGTGGCGAGTTCTCGCATGCGAAAACTTTTGGGACAGGGAAAAAGGATTAAAGACTCTTAAGCAATGCGAAAAGCGCCTTGGCGTAGTTGTGACGCTCACTGGTTGCCAGTGCAAGGTTTAGAGATTGCTTGTAGTAATAGTCTGCTCGGATTTTAGTTAAAACATTCATTTTGGTTTTCTCAAGTTCTCTGAAAAGTTTTCGCATGCGAAAACTATATCGAATGCCATCTTTTAAAGTTCTCGCATGCGAAAAGTATATGGAATGTCATGTTTTAAAGTTCTCGCATGCGAAAACTTAAGCGGCCAGTTTGTCAGGATTGTGCTCGAACCATTCAATCGCTTTTTGCTTGATGCTATCTAGCTCCAAGCCCTCTGAGTGAACGTCTCGCATTACATCAACAAACACCGATGGTTTGGCGTTATTAAACTCGCCAGCAAGGAATCTCGCAACTAGATCGCTTTGCTCAACTGGACGTTCGCCATTGTCGCGCTCATTCTGCTCGATGTGCTTCGTAAGAGTCTTGATAGCCTTGTTACGGTCAGCGCGCGACCAGCTACCAAAGCCACCATTTTTCTTAGCTGAACCCGCATCGTTTTTCCAGTAGTCCAAACCTCGCGCGATATGCCCCTTGTAACCAAACTGGAAGCTTTCGCCATCTTTGTACACAACGTAGTTATCGCCCTTTTCAACCACTTGGTAGTTAGGGAAAAACGCCATTTCGTATTCGTACCAGTTAGGCAGAAATAGCACTTCATTGAGCTTTTCAATCTTATCGGAGCGGCCTAACTTGGAAAATTCTTCTACCGATATTGGCTCATCCGAACTTGATACCGGTTCCTGCTCAACCTTTTGGTTAGCGCCAGTCAGTTTATTAAGAATTTCCACCAGCTCACGGTTCTTTTTGATGCGTTCACCAATCGATAGCTGGCCACTCTTAAGCTCTTTCAACAAACCCGCAGCATCGCGGTTGAGCGTCATTTTTTCTCTTAAGCTTAACACTTGATTCTCTCCGGTTTAGGCCGCCGATGTGGCGGCCTTGGTTGTGATTAGATTTGCGCTTGGATCATGCTGGTGATGTTGCTTAGAGCGGCATCCATCAACGCTTCATTCTCTGCCACTTGGTCGTTAGCTTCGAAGTAGGCGTAAGCTTGTTCTAGTGCGGTTTGGAACTCATCAACCAATTCCGGCGTAGGTTCACCAGTGAAATCTCGGATTTCTTTTAGTTTCTCTACATGTTCCATTTCTTCGTTATCACCCTCTGTTTCAGATTGAGGCGCTTCACTACTTAGATTGAACGCTTTCACTAATAACGCTTCCATTTCCGCTGTATCGTCAAATTCACCGATCAAGTCATTGCCTTGGTATAGCGCGAACTTGTACTCGCCATCTTTAGCGATTGGGTAAATATCAACGTAGCGTTCGTTTAGCCATGAACGCACGGTTAGCGGAGCGTACACGTTCGCTGGTACAGAGCCATTTACTGAATGGATACCAGCCGCAACGCTTGGTTGTGCCAATGCGCCTTTTTCGTTGTAGTAGGTATCCGCAGATTGCCAGCCCTTAATCGTCTCAAGCTGAGCTTTCGCTTTTTCGCTTAAGTCGGTCGCTAGAATGTCGAACAGAACGTCTAGGCTGTAAGTTAGTCCGTCCTCATCTTTCGCATTAATCGACTTCACTCGGCCTGTTGGGAATGTCACTTCCTGCTTACCAAGTTTTAGCTCTAGGTTGGTAAAGGCTTCTAGCTGCTCAAGTGCTTTCGCTTCTTCTTCGTCTAGGCTTTCACGGAATGAGTTAACGTCTAGTACGTCATCCTCTGCCTGTTCGCCTTGCTGGTGAATTTCAGTTAGAGACGCGAGCTCTACCACTTTGCGCTCTTTACCAAAATCAAAGTCCACGGTTAGGCGGCCACCAAAGAAATTGCGATCGTGGTAATCGGTCATTGTGTCGCTGTTGTTGTAGTCGTATTGGCCTACATAAGCGTTAACGAACTCGATCAGCTGATCTACTGCTTCGGTATAACGGCTCATACCGTGTGGCGTTGGCGAGTTAGGGTTATCAATCTCGAACTGTAGGTAAGCTGGATTGTAGAGCATGACGTTTCTTGGCAAGTCAGTCAGCGTTAGATCTAGTGTACCGTAGCGAGGCTTGCGTACTGAGATTTTAACGTCATTACTGATTTTGCCAGCTTTCTTAAGCTGAGCGATAAAGGCGCGGATTCGCTTAGCGATTTCACCCGTATCTCGAATGCCCTCTTTCTCGTAGATTGAGCCAAATGAATATTGAGTTGGGTCTAGTGCGAGAAGTTGTTTTTCTTCCTCGGATGCACCCTTGCTCACTTCATCTGCTGTGTCAGATTCTACGGCGTTCTTAGCACCCAATAGCTCAAGCAGTTTGTTCGCACCGTCAACCGTTAGGTAGCTGCGAGAATTGGTGTTAGCGATAAAGCGTAGCTCTTTACCCTTGTTCGACTTCGCAGAGAAGAAACTGTAGCCAAATGTATTTTCCATTTGGTTCTCTTGTTCTTCGGTTAGCGCAATGCCGTTAATCTTGCCGTCATCGTCCAGCTTGGCCAGTAGCTTGTCGGCGTTCTCGCGTAGTGTTGGGCGCGAGTGAAGCGAACCTGAGCCGTTAATGGCCAGCGTTGAATACAATGATTCAAAGCCGTTGATTGTGGTGAACATAGCCGGACTGACAGGCTCAAGTGGTGCGCTGTATTCCGTCTCTGCAATTTGCTCAAGCGTTTTGCCGTCCTTAAGCATGTTAAAGATTGCAATAGTGCTTTCTTTCACTGCTTGGTCGTTTAGTTGAGTCGCTTTTTGCTGCGCTGCTGCGCCCTCTAGGCCAGTTTCTAGCACCTTGCCTGTGTACGTATCGATAACGCTAAAGTCAGCTTGGCCAGTAGTGCCTACTGGTGCGTAGCGCTTCTCGCGTGTCGCCTTGAATTGGCCTTTATGGTTCAAGTCAGGCAATGCAGCAAGGCTAGGGAAGCCACGGCTTTCGTATTCCGCTTCGATAGCTTTTGTGTACCACAATGGCATGACTGAGTTATGGATAGCGCGCGCCATCTGTTCATTGTCGATCTGCTCATCGTTATCCAAGAATCTAAAACCATGAATTGCCAGGATGTCTTGGTTGGTAACACTCGCCATTGCGTAGTGCTGAGCAAAGAGCTCATCTGAACTTAGTTCGGATAGGTCAGGGTAACTACCGTCATCGATCGCCTTAATGAAGCGCTCAACTTTTTGGTAGTCCTCGCCTTGGTCTGCCATTGCTGGAATGACGGTTTCACCTTTTGCCTTGGTGTAAGCTACGTCACCCTCATGGTAAACCGTAGTCGCGCTAAACGCTTTTTCTACGTCATCCAGTACCAACGCTTCGCCGTTCTCAAACTTCTCGTATAGGTCGCCACGTAGCGCGCGTAGGTCGAACATTTTCGCCGTTGCACTAAAGAATCCGTCACGGTAGTTCAAGATAGCTTGCAGTAGGTCAGCACGTTTCGCACGGCGGTTAAATGGGATGCGATGAGCCGTTAGGAAATCAGTGATCTCTTTGCGGTTCTTAAATTGCGCTTCCAATGACGCTAGGGTTTCACCTTGTAGTGATTCCACTAGGTGCGCTTGTTCTGAAATGCGCTTAGCTTGGTCATCCACTTTCTCGCCACGTTTTAGCGTTTTACCAGTACCTAGCGTTAGGTCAGCCAGCATAACAAGACGTTTGCGATCGCTTGGGCTCACTGACTGCATATCCTTAAGTTTGGATAGGGCAGTTTCTTGGAAGCGCATGCGGCCTTGCGTGTGTTCTGCTTGGCGCTGTAATTCAGCATCGCTTTGAACCAGCATTAGGTCTTCGGCAATCTCTTGAATCATTTCCGGTGTCACAAGGTCAATCGATGCGCTCCATAGCTTGTACGCTTTTGGATTTTCCTTGCGGTTCTTCATTTCCGGCTGCTGGCGTAGCTGCTTAGCGAACGCTGCTTTGAAGCCCACTTGTTTTAGGGTATCGAGCGTAGACTGAGGAATTTCATCAACGCCTTTGTCCTCAACCCATTGGTCTAGCGCTTCGGCTGCGATGCGCTCCGCTTCCTCTAGGTCGCCCTCAACCATGCCAAATAGCGGCTCTAGGTCAAAGTTGCTTACTAGCTCTGGTGGCAGTTTTTGGTCATAAGCGATCGCGCCGTGGCGAATGCCATTACCAGCGTCAGCGAATTGCTCTTGAGCCGATTCTGGATCGAGGTACTTAACCACTTGATGTTGTGGCGGCGTTGTACCCAAGCCATAAGGGCGTAGACGTAGGCCATACCAGAATAGGTTAGCTGTGGTTTCGTCTTTGTCTTGGTCGTTCGCGTTTGGCTCGTCGTTCTCAATTGGTTGCGGTTCTTCGTTGCTGTCATCGGTATCTTGAAGCAACTTAGATTCACGGTCGTAGTCAGCCAGAATAAGCGATTTAGCCGCTTCCCAACCTTGTAGATCGTCGCCACCAGCAAGCGGTGAACCCTCGCCGTAAGTGACAGCCAAGGTTTGGTTATCGCGCGCGTGGATCATGTACTGGCCAAAGCTATCATCGTCGTTCGCGTCAGGCGCTTCGAAGTAGACAAACGGCTCGCTGTCTTCGCCTTTATCCATCTTCCAACCTTTAGCAATAGTCTTGCGGCCAATAAGAGCCAATAGCCATTGTTTGCGCTCGATATTCGCTTTTCGTTCCCGTTCTTCGTCTGACAACTGAGGAAAATCATCTTCAATTGAATCACGGATGTATTCTTTAGCCTCTGAAAGCTCTGATACCGTCATAGCACCTTTATCGAGGTCATAAATCACATCATTGATGTACGACTCTGAATAAGTGCTAGGAACGTTTTGATTTGCTGCACCTGCAAACTCTAATGAGTCTTTAAACTCTTGGCTTAGCTGCTTAACAAAGGCATCGAGATCGCCATTGAAAGCGCGTTCAATGATGAAGTCGCGTTTCTCTTGCTTAGTCCATGAAGCGTCCCATTGCTCGATCACTTGAGACGGACTGCCACCAGCGTCCACATTGGTCGCTGCTGTATTTGCTGCTGGCTTGATAGCAGCAAGCTGTTTGCGTAGTTCTTCTTGGATTTCGTTTTGCGTAGCAATCTGAGTTTTTAGGCGTTTCTCTTTCTTGGCCAGCTCATCAAGTTTCTGTTCCAAGTCTGTTGTTTCTTCGCCTAGCTGAGCGGCTTGCTCATCGAGCTCTTGTGCCTTTTGTTGCGCTTCTTCCAATGCTTTCTTGTCAGCGTCTTTCTTCGCCTTAGCGGCGACAAACTTCTCGCTGTTGTTTTCAAGCAATTGCGCTAGCTTGTTGGTCACTTCCTTAAGGGATAAATCCATGTTGCCCTTTGGCGCGACTACGTGAGTAATGTCGCGTGAGTTCATTAGGAAGCGGAACGCAATTAGCGTGTCGTCTGGATTGATTTTTAGCGGATCGTTATCCGGCGCATGGAACGCAATAGAAATGCTCTGGCCATCCGAAAATGGGATTTTCACCATTTGGACAGCGACCGCACCAGATTTGCGCGGTTTACCCACTTCTACAGCTTCTACCGATAGCGTAGGCGTTTTACGTTCCAAGTGCTTACCAAATTGCTGAGCACGAAACTCAAGCTTTGACGCTTTCGATTTGAACGCCTCTAGCATCATTTGAGGCACTGGTTTGCACTGGTATAGGTAAGTGTTCTCCAAATCCTCAAGCGATAGTGCTTCTAGGATTTGGTCGGCGTTTTCACCTTGCAGTACCGCTTCGATTCGCTCCGGTGTTAGCGTTTTAGCTAGATGGTCGATGCGATCCACAATCTTGATTTGATTTTGACTGGTAAACATCATGCTTTGGCCGCCTCTAATTGCGCTTCAAGTTCCTTGGTTTCTTGCTTCTCTTGCTCTAATGCAGCTTCAAGATCGGCTACACGGCGTTGGTCTTCTTCCAATTTCGTGCGAACGCTGTCCCGAGCGGCTAGGGCGTTGGTGTAATTGGATTGTGCAACCTGCTCGGCTGCCTTGGCTTCTTCCAATCGCTTAGCAATAGAACGTGTGGCTGGTTGAATGTCTGAGGTGTCTTTAACGGCCTGTGCCGCTTTGCGAGCTACTTGCTTGTCAAACTTGCTTTGGTTGCGCTCCATTAGGCGAACCATTTCACGCGCAAGCTCGCGTTCGTTCTTCACGCTTGGGATAGGCTGTTTCGTGTTGTTCAGTGTCATTTGGTAAATGTCACCCTCATCACCAATAAACAGCGTCATGGACTGGCCATTATCAAAGAACAGTTTGGCGCGTTTTACTGTCTCGCCGTCTCGTCTCGTTTTCTTGTTCGAGGCTTCTACGTCTGTAACAGTCGCACCCGCTTGTTTTAACGCAGTGGTCAGACTCTTAAGGCCGCGTTCGGTCACGTTGTCAAAATCGACCACCACATAGTTGTGCGACTGGTCTAGTGCAAACTTGCTGTTGTTACGCAATTTCAAATTCCTCTGAATATGTCGTACAGGTAGGGAAGATTTTGTATAGCGGATTGATTAGGGAACAGGAGCGCTCAATCTTCACGTCCAGAATCCACTCGCCGTGTAGCTTTTCCCCTGCTTCACGTTCAAGCAATTTGCGGTCGAACGTTAGGTATTCGCTGTTATTTCCGGCGTGTGAAAAGTCGAGTTTACGTGTGCGAGTAATGACGGCTTTTGGTCGTTTCTTACTTCGCAACGAATAGGTTAATGTCCCATTCGTAATAGCTCGGTTAGATTGATAACCAAGAACGAATCGAATCACTTCGGGATCGTCCATCTGGTTTGCATGCAGTATTTTTACTGCGTTTCGTTTAAGCAAAAATCGGTCAGCAATGGCTAGGCCAATTACTGCAAATTCCATCATTTGCCTTGCCCTCCGGTATTAAAGAATCTCGCTAACGTGTGGCTAGCTAGTTTGCGGATAAAGTTAATTGAGTCTGCTCCGTTGTTAGACGCGATGAGGACAAGCGCGCTGGTGTAACCAGACTCCACACCCTCACTGTCACACAAGTAAGCGACTATCAAACCGACCACCAACGCCAGCGTTAGCTCGGTTAAAAAGTCAAGGAATCCACCAGCCAAACGTTGCTCGCGTATGCCTTGGAGATATGACCCAACACCACTGAGGACGGATAGAGCCAGAACGCTAATAGCAAAGCTCTCACCAACAACTGATACTGGCATTAAACCCCCCTTTTATATGTGTCCTGCAAAGTGTATTCGGAATGATGGCAATTGCTCAATAGACGGGCGTTACTTACTTTTTAAAGGCTGTAAAATAGGGCTTATTTTGAGGGAAAAGAGATTTATCAATGGTCTATGTAAAGAAAAGCCTCTCACCCAACGAGTGAGTGAGAGGCCAATTCAACCGTTTTGTCGCGCGGCAACGCGAGCAAAACATTCCACGAGGAAATGATGAGGTGAAATCTATATTTGAGAGATTTGGATTATATCCAATTTCGTTTTCGCATCAATATGCGCCAATGTTCTCGCATGCGAAAACTATATCGAACGGGATTCTTTAAAGTTCTCGCATGCGAAAACTTTTGCAAGAAAAAGGGACAGCATTGTGTCCCTTTGGTTGATGGTTATGGCTTGATGTAGCGAATTGTAAAATGGCCACCTCCTACTATTATTTCACCACCTACAGAAATGAACCTCACCGTGTCATTTACGTTAAGGTGGCCTACCCATTTAGCGGTTGGAGTTGCCAATGCGTTATCCCTAGCAGTACAACTATTGGTAATTTTCGTCGCGTTGTTAACTTGGATGCGAGCTGAAACAGTGTCGTCCTGACCTGTAGCACGCACTCGTCTATAGTCAGTAAATTCGATGTAATATGTGCCAGCTTTTACAACCTTAAATCCTGTTGTTGGGTTAACCCAAGTCATTAGCGATGCAGACTCCGTTGTGCGTCCAGCCCAGTTGCGAGCATGCCATGTAACATGACCTTGTAGCACACCAGATGTCGTGTTTGATGGATCGTTGCCCACCATAATATCGCCAACGGGCGCTGTTGGAATACTGTTAAACTTAGCGTCTACATAGTCTTTACGTGCGAGTGAGTTCCCCGCTGAACTTTGAGACGAACCTGCATACACATTGCCGCCATATACCTCTACGTAGTTACTTCTACGGTTAGTGTAGAATCTAATCCGACCATCAGAGTTTGTAAGAATCTGAATACCAGCACGAATGTTAGTTCCATCGTAGTAAGAGGCAAAAGCCCAATGAGCACCTGAGCTGTCAGGCTTGTTGACACTGAAAGCGGCTACTCCATTACCACCCCAAGTACCGTCGTAAAAGCTAGGCGCAACGCGAGCCACCCTTGCACTGGCAGCCCAAGAACCCGCAGTAAAGTCACCATCAGTACGAACCAATGAGCTACCGAAAAAGACACCAGAAGTAAATTTTCCTAAGTCATTGATGCGAAGCCAGTTGCCGTCTGTATTACGAAATGCAGCTCGCCCACCTAATGAAATGTTCTGATTGAGCATTACATCAAGCCCTTTAGCAAGCGTAAGCAGAGAGTAAGAGTAAAAACCGCTTGTGGCCTCGGTCTCCATGTGACAGTAAGATGAATTGCGTGAACCAATCCAAGTTTGCTTACCGCTATAAGTCAGCTTGATACCCTTAGCTGCCTCTATATCGACACCATCTAAAGGCTTATTGTAAGACGTGTAGTTAGTCACCATTAAGCCTTTAACCAGCCCCGCTGGTTGAGTTGCACCTTTGTTGCTAACGTAAGGTGTAATGGTGTGACTACACATGTATCGAATAAGAATGTTTATACTGTAGGCGCTGCGTGTTTTCACATAGATTGCGTACTCATCGCCGCTAGTGTTCACCCAACCAAACTCACTAAATGGCAAGCCGCTAGGATGATCCGTAATAACCTGACCATTTAGACCTTTAGGGCTACCGTTACTGGCTCGCAGAATTATTTGATGTCGTGACGACTGATAGTGCAAGTCAGTGTTAAAGCCAGCACCACCAAAAAACTCAATAACCGCAGTAGAGCTTGATTGAGGCATCGTTACGTTCGCTACCAGACACCAAGAATCATCACTACCTAAAGAGGTGCGCACAACCTCAGTGCGGTTAAACGCATCGGTAACTACCTTGCTCCCTGATATTTCCATAGGCACATTGCTGGTCACTTTGCTCTTACTTACGATCAGGTTTGTAGCCGTTGAGTTGTGCGCACCACCTACACCAATTTTTACCTCGGCTTTTGCATCGGTTGAGCCGTTAGTTAGATACATAATTTGGCGATTACCAATCAAACCGTAACCATCCATTTTTACATGGTCGGTTGATGGAACCGAATTACCTGCGCGTGTGCCTTGCACTTCAACACTACGGTTGGAAGATACCGATTCTGTTGCGCTTAGTGAGCCGTATAGCGTTGCTTGACCACCTTTGCGGATACTCAATCGACTTGAAACGTCACTCTCTACAATGTCAAATGAGCCATCGGTTTTCGTTTCTATATGGAATCGCTTACCTGTATGGCCTAAGTGAAGTTGTGAGACGTTACTTGCGCCCTCATCGATGATTAGGCCGCCAGTTAATGTACCGCCTGTCTGTTTCAGATAGCGGCCATCGGCTTGCGCTTGAGTCATCTTCGACGCTGCAAGGTCATACGCTTTCTTAACTGCACCTGCCGCCGCAAATTTCACGTCACTGGCATCGTTAACCGCCGCCGTGAATGCGTAGTTAGGCACGTTGGATAAGCCAACTTGCGCTTTTGTTACCTTGTGTGGGTTTGATGTGTCGGATTTGTGTTGAGCGATATTGGTTGTAATGGCCGCTACCGCATCACCTTGATCCATTAACGCATCACCTAGCTCTTTGATTGTGTCGAGCGCTTCTGCTGGCGCGCCACCAATCAAAGTGCTGATACGGTCGTCGGTGTGCTTGTTCGCGTTTGTCTCTGCTTGCTCCGCTCGGTCATAAGCAGCGTTACCGCGATTTAAACCCTCAACGCCTTTGTCGTATGCCTGTTTAACAGCACCAGCGGTCGCAAGTTTGCTGTTGGACGTGTCCGATACCGAGCTGGTGGCCGGATAGTTCGGTACGTTACCTAAGCCTACTTGTGCCTTTGTGACTCCGTGCGGGTTTGTTTTCTTGCTAGCATGCTCATCAACTTTCGTAGCGATTTCTTCACGAATTTTGCGAGCCGGACTACCACCAACTTGAGTCAATTTTTTTAATGCCATTCAGAAATATGCCTTTCTCAATTCATTGACTAGCAACTCCGACAAATCGTCGGAGCCACGTTGTTAGTGGGGAAAGTAGGAAAGGAAAGGGCATGGCTTATTTGAAGCCGATAACAGTCACAATGTCGCCAGCTTGTAGCTGTTCACCGAACGTAATTGTGTTGCCAGATAGGCTCCATACACCTGCGTTTTGCATTACACCGCATACGCTTAGAACAAGAACGGCAGAGATAGTACCTGCTGGTAGAGTGACGGTAGTTGAGGCTGATTCAACGGTAATATCTACAGTGCGGATCGCGTCTTTGATTGTTGCGGCTACGCTTGATTTGGTTGCGTATCTACCGTCAGATTCCGCTTTGGTGTATGACGCACCGCTAGCCGCTAGGCCGTTACGTGCTTCCGAAATGATTTGCGCTTTTGTTGCGTTCTCAAGCTTCGCAGCATTAGCGGCAGTTTCGCCAGCACCAAGCGCGCCCACGTCTTCTGCGGTTAGCTCGATGTTTTGGCTTAGTGCGTGACCGTTGATAGTGCGAGTATTAGGCACCGCATTCACAACGCGAGAGTCGTTACCCTGCATCACAGTGTTAGCGGCAGTACCAAAGTCTTTGTTGAATGCTGTTTTCTTCTCAAACGCTGGCTCCGCACCAACGTCTGTAGCTTCAAGCACTACGTTACCGCGCTGGCCGTTAACAGATGAAACCGCATCTGTTGGCGTTAACAGCTCTTGCCAGTTCGCTAGTGTGCTTGCTGGTTGGCGCATAAGAACGAATGATTTACGCAGATCCGAACGGATTGCCATATCACCCTCTTGCGCTGTCAGAGCAAGCATTTCCGCTTCTGATTTAACAGGGAACGTTTCTTTGATAGCGATAGCTGGCAATTGGCCTTGTGGGATCTTACCTGTGCTATCTAGCGTAGCCACGCCCTCTGCAACGCCTTTCTTGTTGTTAGGGATGTAGTCGTGCGTGTGGCTTGCTGGCGCTGCGCCCACATCTGAGTGAGTCAGAGTCACATCACCTGTTAGTGGCTTGTTATTGATAGTACGAGAGGTAGGGACAAGGTTCGCGCGCGCTTCACTAACAACTTGAGCTTTAGTTTTGCCCTCAAGTTTTGATGCGTCTGCCGCGCGAGCGCCTACTGGCAATGCGCCAACGTCTTGTGCTGTTAAGTCAGAAACGAGGCGGTTAATGCGAGTTAATTTGTTTTGTGTAGCCATAAAAGATCCAATTTATTTGTTAGTTAAAAAGGGCATTTATGGGGAATAGGTTTTGGGGAATGTAGAAACTGATTAGCCGACCAAGGTGATCTCCGTTCCTGCTGCAATTTCGTCAACAAACTGGATAACACCAGTGTCCGGCACAACGGTGTAAGCAAAGTCTTTCGATTGCTGCACACCTTGTAGGAACACAAGCTTAATCGCGCGCTCTGCAAATGCTGGCGGGATAGCGAATGTGTTCGAGGTATTAGGGAAGTGGCTATGGAATACTTCCATGGGCGAGCCAGTAGCGCCGCTATTGATGATGGATTCAAGCTTATCGATGTACTCTTGAAGCTCGGCAATGATCGTGCTTGATGTTGCCGATGGCGAACCAAGCGTAATCACCACTTCATCACCCGCCTCAAGTGGCTCGGCCACTTCGACTTCGTTCGTGTCTTTGAGGAACTGCCAAGCGCTGCCTTTGGTCTGCACAATGCCTTGAATGGACATTGCATCCACTTCCGGCACTTCATAAGGCAATGTGATTTTTGTCTCGCCGCCAACCGCAATATATGGCCAATGCTCAACCGCTTTGTTGTAGGCCGCGACCGCTTTATCGTGGACTAACTTGATCGCTTTTGCTGTGGCATACAGCTGATCGCTATCTACGTTAATCTCACTGGTTGCCGCCCAGTTGTTTACCAAGCCAAGGCCAACTTGAGCTTTGGTTACGTGGTGCGGGTTTTCACGGTCTGCGTAGTGCGCTTTAGCCTCGGCGCGCATCGCATATTGATTGTGTGGGTCTGGATGTGAAATGTGCCCTTCGAGGTCATAGCCGCCTTGCTTGCGGTCATCAAAGTTAAGGTGTTCGCTTTCCAGTTGGCTAGCGGTATCCGGCACGGTGACACGACACAAAATCAAATGATGATCTTCGACCGATTCCAGTGGCAGTACCTTAATTTCTGACGCTTCAATGTCGGACGCTAAATCGACTTGCTTTGTCTTTACGCCGAACTTATAGAACGCTTCGAGCACCACGTATGACGTAGCACCCGCCGAAATTTCCACATCAACATCATGCTGTTGGCGAACGGTCAATACATAGTCGTCGCGCTCAACTAACGCCACGCCAAATTCTTCACCACTGCTCACACGCAGTTTCATGCCACCAGCCGGAGCGCATTCAAAACCACGGAAAATACCAGCCCGAACGATGCCGTAAAATTTGCGGTTTAGACTGTTACTGGCCAGCGGTTCTAGGTACTGCGTATCGGTGATAAGCGGTAGCGCTTGCCAGTCCGTTAGCAGTGGTGGAATGATGATTGTTTCTTCGAAGTTTGGGCGACTCATTACGCACCAACCTGCGCCACTCTAGCGCTATCAGTGCGAGCCGTGTTGATCACGATTTCAATCGATAGGCCACGGTCTGAGTAAATCCAAACTGGTTGCGTGACAGCCACCAGAATTAGGCCGCCACTTGCATCTTTCACGCCCACGCAAGAGAACTGGTGTTGTTCATCTTCTGCTAGCGTACCCGCTGGCAAGTTTGCCGTGATCACGATGTTGCCATTCACATAAGCATAGTTGGCCTTAGAACGGTAAAACACGTTTTCAATGGTTTTCTTGTCCAGTGGAATAGGCATGCAGCTAGGCTTGCCCTCAATTTCTTGGATAAGGTCAAAACCCCATTCAAGATCGCCAAATTGGAAATAAGGCTCAGTACCATTGGTAGGCAACGACGACAAGGCGCGTTCGTCGTAATAACGGTTAAGCAGTTCACACTGCGATAGGACTACTTTTTGTGTAAGCACCTTTACGACCTCGTATAAGTCGTGGCGCTTTAATGGGACGGGGAATAGGAATAGGGATTAATAGTACCGTCTATCAATGGAGATCGCATCTAAGGGGATCGCATCCATTCGAGGTGTACCATACATCGGGCTAACTGGACGTTCTTCCTGTGTCGTCGTTCCAGTCCGAACAAAGTCCTGTTTATAGCTTGGTGTTGATTCTATATCGGTCGCCACCTGTTTTCCAACCGTAACATGGTCGGAATAGTGGGGAATTTCCACCATATCCATGACTTCGAACTCGATTGAGTACAATTGGCCATCTAAAACGATGCGTAGCGGGATAAGTGGATGTACCACGCGTCTGATTTTTGCTTCGAACGCTCGAATGGCTTCCTCGGTGATACCGTCCTCTCCTGCAATGTCATTCAAAGGGATTCGAATCGCGCCGCGACTGGTCAGGAAAAAGTCGCTCGGGTTTAGTCCGTTTTGCAGTTCTAACTCTGACTCGGGAACTAAGAACGTGCCGTATGGGAATCGCTCTTGGTCTACTGGTGCGTAGATTCGTTCCCACTTAACACGTAGCCCTTTAAACTCACGAGCGAGCGTAGAGATAAGCGGGTAGATGGTCTTTTTAAAGTGGATTTCGTCCTTACGCTGCATCACAACGTGCGGCAAGTCCTCATCGGCCACTTCGCCTAGTGGGAAGATTTTTCGCAGCTCTCTAATATCTTCTAGCAGCGACTCTTTATCCATTTCGTACAGAGACGAACGTGCCTTAAGCTTTTCAATGTATGACTCTACGTGGGTTTCAATTGACTCTGCGATCGCGCTTGCTAAATCTACCCAAGCGGTTTCCTTTTGACGCGCCTTGGTTAGCTGGCCAGATAGCCATTTTCTGAAGTCTCCAAATGCCATGTTTTTCGCCTTATTGGTGTAAAAGTTTTCGCATGCGAAAACTATATGGTATGTTGTGTTTTAAAGTTCTCGCATGCGAAAACATCCGTGTCTTTCTTGCTCCGTGCGAAAACTTCTATGAGTAATCGAAGTTCAGTTGAATGGTTGACGCATTCACATCTAAATAGTGGTAAGTATCAATCGGGATGCGGTCAAGAATCCCAATAACTTCGACCTCAAACTCTTTAATGCCCAAAGTCACGTTGAGCTCTTGGATGACATCCCAAATTTGGTTTTTGGTAATGCGCTCATTGCGACTTGTCTGTTTGCCAAATTTCTCATCTAACGCATCGGCCAGTACCTTTGTCGCCCATTCTGGATTTGAACTTGGGTAAAGCTTACCTTTGACCGTCACGGTAAATGGTACGTCCTTACGCTCCACCAGCTTATAGCGCTCGTTATAGCCCTCTCGGCCAGCGAATAGAAGTTGGATTTCCTGATTCAAAATCTCGTCGGTTTTATCGGCAGAGTAAGCGCAAATAAAGATCGTGTTGATGTTGCGAACGTCAGGTTTTCCAGTGAGTTTTTCCTGCTCCGCTTCGCCCCAAATAGACAACCAAGTAACACCAGAAATATTACGCTTAACAAAGGTCATGTAATCCGAGTCCCACGCAATCTGCTCGTCATAGATTGGCGAGTAAAGGGCGTTGTTTCGGATAGATTCAATATCCTCTGGCTCTGCGCCACCGATAATGCTGGTGGCCGTTTTAATGGCGAGCTGGTCTTTATAGGCGCTTTGAATACCCATATCGATGAGCTCTAAAGGCTGCGCATCGAGTAGGGTAGTTACACCATTAGTCAGCCATAGCTCAAACTCAATCACATCGCCCGTAGCTGGCGCGCGACCGTTATTGTTGTTACCAAAACGAACGCCTAGCTGGTCGGTTGGCTTATAATATTCCATGTAGGCTTTGGATTTGCCGTCCGTATTCCGAAACTTAAAGACGTGCTCCCACACTTCACCGTTCACGCGCACAATGATGTTATGAATGCGCTTAGTCAGCTCTTGTGGGAACGCAACGGCTAACCAGTTATGCCCCTCATCGACCGTGTAGGTCATCTTGGACACTTCGAACTGTTGAACCTCTACAGACGCGCTTTCCTGTGACATGAGATCGATGGCTTCCATTAGCGTGTAGCGTAATTGGTTGCCAGCAACGCATTGGCTGTATTTCGGCAAAGTAACGCGATTAGTTCCGGTATTGGTCACTAGCGCACGGCCTTTTGATGGCGCTGCTTTTCGACCTACATAGCCCTCAGTTTCAGCACCCGCCAAAATGGAAGTGCGCTTAGTCGCTAACGTCAAATAGGACTCTTGCAAAGCACGGCTACTGATCGCTGCCACACGTTCAACAATCTTGGCCACAAACAAGCAAAGGTAGTCAACGAACTGCGAACCAATATGACGCGACCACCAGCTTGAACCAGCAATCGCCTCGTTAAAGGTCTTTTTGACTTCTTCTAACTTACTCAAAACGTAATACCTCTTTCCAACGTTTGACCGTTCACAACGATCGTCAATTTGTAGGCATCGATACCGCTGACGTTTGGCTCTACGGCAATGCCGTGAACCACCGCGCCTTTCACGTCAATTGGGAGGGTTAATAGGATTGAGTTTTCGATAGCTGCTGCTGTGGTTTCGTTTACTGGTTCATGCTTGTATGTTCCTAATCTGTTGCCCCATTGCGGAGCGCCCCAAACTTGGCCTTGAGGTGTATCGAGCCATTCAGAGACGCGCGCAACGATCGCGTGTTTCTCATCGGCTACTTTTACACCGTCAATATCGACCCGTAGTAAGTAATCAATTTCTTGGCTCATTTATTACTCCATATCAGCGCTTTGACGCTGTAACGAACGGTCATCAAAGTTGAGAGGAATAGAGCCGCTAGCCTTAGTGGCTGACGCTGGTTTGTCTTTGCTTGAGCCACCGCTAGGCGCTGCAAAGATAGTGGTTGGTTTGGTTGCATCACTGCCGTTAACCGCGCGCCCAATGGCATCCAGTGAATGCTTGCTAAGTTCCACGGTTTGAGGCTTACCGCTCTCTTTGAGGTCTTTCATCGCTGCTTGTGCTTGCAGCTCGCTAACTCGCTCATTGCGTTGGATGGATGATTGAGTTGCAACCGTCTTATTCGAGGTGTTTTCGGTATCCACTTTCACCACGGATTGAGTGTCCGTTTTCTGCTTACTTAGCTCGGTATTGATGGATGATTCATGGCTGGCTGTGGTCACGCTGTTGGTTTGCGTGTTGTTTGCTGCCTTGGTTAGAGCGGCTACTGCCTCGGCCTCTTTACGGCGTTTGATCCCCGCATCGACGGCGGAAACCTGCTCGGCTTTCTTCTCTGGCGAGTAAACTTGGCCAAGCTCGGGATGCTCGACCATGCCGGACATATCCATGCCTGTTTCATTAGCCACTTGCACACGTTTGTCCTGGCTAATACGTTTTTCTCTTTCTACAGCTAAGTAAGCTTCTTTGTAGCTAATCCCTTGCTCGCTGGCCTTTTGCGATGCCTCTTGAGAGGTCACTTGAATTGAGTTTTTCGCATCAAGTTCGCGCATGGCTTGGCTGTCATTGGACGCTTTAGCCGTGTGGTAGGCTTCGGCGTTCTTAAGGTGTTCTTCTTTCTCCGGTTGAGCTTTCTCAGCCTTAGAATCCTTAGCCTCTTTGTCGTCCTCAATCTCACCGCCAAATAGCTTGTAAATGCCTTTGGCCATATCGCCAGAATCAAAGGTCAACGCTTCCTTAGCGCCATCAAAACCGAACGCCCCAAGCGCCGAACCAAGCAAACCAGCACCGCCACTGACTAGGCCACCCAAATCGAGCGCGTTTGCCAATGCCATTGAGCTTTTCTGGCCAGTTGTCGCCTCTTGGCCATCTTTGAGGTTGAACGTCTCTTTCTGTTTGTCTTTGTCAGTGAATCCGCTAAACGCATCGTAGGCCATTAAGGCCGGAGCAAGGAAAGGGATCGCCTTGCCAGCAACAGAGCCGATTTTAGACATACCTTTAAAGGCGGCACCCGCCATCGATACGCCCTTGTTGGCCACGTTCGAGGCTTTGCTGCCAATGCCTGACATTACCGATTTGATTCGGCCACGTTTGCCACCCGCTTTACGGCCAGCACGTCCACCAGCACGGCGGCGTTCAAACATATCGCCAGCTAGATCTAATAGGCCACCTTGGCCATCGTTCGCCACTGCTTTGGTTGCCGAAATCAGATCATCGAGCTTATCTAGTACATCATCGAATTGGCGTTCACGATCAGCACTCGATTCATGGAGCACTTCAAGCATGTTTGCTCGGTAGCTCTGTTCTTTGGTGTTTTTGATCTCACTAGCTGTGCTTATCCGGCTAGAATCACTCCCAACAAGATTGACAGGCACGTTACCCCTAGCATCATCACGGCTAGGTCGATCACTAGGCGTAACTTGAGTTGAGTGGTTCGTCTCGAACGAATCTTTTGTCGCTGATAGTTGTTCATGGCTAACTGTCTCTATGGCTGTGACGGCCTGACTGTCTGCCTCTGGCGCTTGTTTGCCTCGGGTAAAGAGTCGGCCTAGTTTCGATTCTTTTAGCTTGTCCTTGGTTGAGGGGACTTTTTCAGTCACATCATCCAATGCTTCTTTAGCGTCTTGCCCCAAGTGATAAAGCTCTTTAGCGGAGTAGAAGAACGAACCACCAGCCGCAGCGCCAGCCGCATCGGTCGCGTCGTTTTCTTCCTGTAGGAACTCTTTCACGTTATTGATGGCCAGTTGCTTAAGGCTGGTGGCCACCTTAGCAAAAACGTTCTGGCTTTCCTTTTCCGTGTCGGTTTGCTTTTCAATTTGGCGCTCTAATGCGGTTTGCTGTGCGTTCTTGTAAGCCGATTGCTCTTGCTTACTCGCATAGCGACCATCGGAGCGTCGAAGCTTGCCGTTAGCGTCTTCCCAATAGCCCTCAAACTCTGCCAGTGCGTCAGAGACAGCCTTTTCTAACTTCTCTGGCACATCATCAAGGATTGAGGTATCCAAACGTTCAGAATTGGATTCTGGCGCTTCTACATTCACGACAACGGGCGCTTGTTTTACCGGCTCGCGCGCGTCCTCGCTTTTCAGCGTGTCAGCAATCGACTTTACGCCACTTACAGAGCTGCTTTGCTCGATCGCTTTGGTGTCCGGCTTGGCTTGTGTTTCTGCTGGCTGATTAGGCGCAAATGACAACTCAATTTCACCTGTACGCTTGGTCTTGGTTGCACTTGGTTTAGGTGTGCCGCTTGATTGTTTTTTTAATCCTTTTTGTGGATTAACGCTCGGAATAGTAGAGGCGTTAAGAGAGGCATTGGAAACGCCCTTAGTTACCGCCTTTTCGATGCCCTTTGTATCCACTGCAAGGACGGCCTTTTGTTGGCTCGTTGGTAGAGTCTTGCCATCGAGTTTGCGACTAATCTCAGATAGCACGGTCAGCTCTTTGTCACTGGCTCGCTTCACTGCATCAACAACCAGTGAAAGATCAACCTCTTGTTGGTTTCTGTCCATTTTTCACCTTGTCTTGGAGCGCTTTATCTAGGCTTATGGCCATCGTTTGAGGTGTTTTGAATACCGCATCGATAGGCTGGCCACCGTAGATCGTTAAGTTCTCAATCAGTACGTTCCAACCAACGTAATCAAAACGTTGTAATGAAGTCGTTATGCCGAAAGGGTAAGAGCAACGTTCGAGTTGCTTCACCTCCTTGCTCGATAACTTTCTGGCACTGCGGAATAGTGGCGACTAGGTAGTAACGCCCCTCGTCGTACTTGGTGAGCAATCCGTGACGCGCATTGCGTAGGCACTTTTCAACCTTGGCAAAGGCCACACGAAATTCCGTGTTGAGGTACATCGATTTCAATAGGTCGATTTTCCACACTAGGGCATCGTCTTGGTCTTTGGGTTGATCTTCGAACGTTAGGCAGTAGGCCAGCTCAGTGAGCGCCATGTGATTCGCTTGCTGCTTCCATTCAGCGCTGTCCGGTTCGTACTGGTCGCGCTCATTGCGAATGTTCTCAAGTTGCTCCGCTTCGTAACCGGTTAGTGGTTTCACGTTCGCTAGGTATGACTTGCCTTTCACGCTTAAGGTGATCTCTTGTTTTGGCAATCCATTGAGAGCTTTGGCCGATTCCATTAGCTCGCCCATATTGAGATCGAGATAGTGAGTTTCTTTGCAGTGCTCGCACTCATAGCTAAAGGGAATAGTGCCTAGCTCGCTGGTGGACATAAAAATCCACCACAATGCTGCGCGGCGATCTTCACCAGTCCATAGGCCGCTATCACTCATAGGGCGCTTACTGGTGTCTTGCATGTGGTTCAGATAGCGAGTTGTGTTGGCTTCCTCTTGGTACTCGTTGAGGTCGCAGAACAATAGAGCGTCTTCCACGGTTGGGACTCGAAACTCAATCACTTCTGAAATGTTACTTGGTAGTGGAAATGATGGAATGTGCATTACAGTACCTTGTTACCTACAGACATAAATTTTTGGAGAATGAGCGGGAATGACTGGATCTGGTTGCCGTTTTCGCGTGAAAACATCACGTTGCCAATCTTGGTAGGAAAGACTTGATAGCTCTTATAGAGTGACTTTTTGCCGTCCTCATTGAGCGTGAATATGTTGATTTTGAACACGTACTCTTTGGGGATGTTGAGTGTGCCGTCTTGGTTTCTGACTTTCTTGATTCGGCTTTCAAACCATTTAGAAACAGTCAGGTTTTGGTCATCACGAACCGTTAGCGTGATTTCGCCAACACTGCTGTATGTAGGCAGCGCAATAGAGCCCGAACCGACTTGGAATGAATCCGCATCGATAGAGCCAGCACCAAAATCAATATCCTTTACGTAAATATCAAAGTCCGTTGGCGCGTCCGGCGAGTCGATTTCTACCGCCCATTGCCAGCCTTGCAGCCACGGCTTATTCATAAAGTTATTGGTCGCGCGTTTGGCGAGCTGCATGTATGGATTCATGGCCACCTCGCTTAGAGCAACGATACTGGTGGAACAATGGCACGGTTCGCGCGCATTGAGTTTTCAATCTCGGCTTTACGTGCGGCTAAGTCAGGTTCGGCAGCAATATCGGTCACATCCAACTTGCCAGCTATGGCAATACGGCGTTGACGCTCTGCGTTCGGGATAGTGATCAGCAATTCCAGATAGTCGCCAAGCAAGCTAATGCACGGCGTTGGAAGCTGGAACGAATCAAACGGCTCATTGAGTACGTTTTGCATGTACATCAATGTCAGTGGGAATGTTTCTGCGCCCGTTAATTTCAGTTCAAGAACGTTGCCCCAAACCTCGCTACGCACATAACGGCCACGGTCATCTTTGACCACCAGCCTTGCAGCAAAGTCGGACGGTAATTCAAACTGATTGCTATCGGCTAAGTCGCTTTGTTGGATGCGGATTTTAGTGGTAAATCCGGCAATCTCTTGGTACTTGGCCAGCGCTTTACGCAGTAGGCTTAACAGCGCCTTTTCGTCGTCGTGGAGCAAGATAGGGAATCTCGCTTTCACGTCTTCGAGTAGTTCAATCGGTGTCATGGCCGCTCCGGTAGTGGCGGCGCATTTTGAGATAGGGGATAGGCTTGGTGAATCTTAACTCAAACCAATAGGGCACGCGATTTAAACTTTGTTATTGTCGATGGACAACAAAGACCGAAACTCACTGGTGGACAAAACCGATTTAGACAGCTAGCTCAGTTTGTATCTCTCTAGGTAAGGTTTTACATTGGAAACGTCTAAACAAGTGGTCACCTTTGAAAGTCACCAATAATCACTAGTATCTTGGATATTTCTAATTATTAGATGTGTTAGGCTTGGCGAAATAAAGCAAATATGGGACCTGTTTTTATGTTGGGTAAATTCACTAATGTGACTGACTATTTCTCTGAGATGGGTGTTCCGCCTCAAACGGTTAAACCCTTCTTAACTCAATTTAGATTGCTTTCACTAAACCCAACAGATATTTTGCTCGCACAGGGCTCTCAGCAGGACTACGGCTATTTTATCATGTCCGGAATACTTAGAGCTTGTCATTACGGTGAGAATGGGCTTGAGCGATGCAAAGAGTTTTACTTTAAAGATGAGCTATGCTTCCTCTATTCAAGTTGGTTACAGGGGGTGCCTGCCCAATATCAAATTGAAGCGATTACTGCAACAGAAGTAGTAAGGATCCCCTTGAATTTACTTGCATTGCCTTCGTTCTCACAAACCAGAATTACACTGTTGCAACAACAGTTAATATTCAAGGAGCAGAAAGAGGCCCTGCTATTACTCCACACACCTGAACAAAGATATCGGCACTTGCTGCAGTATTGGCCACATTGGTTAGCCAAACTTAATAACATTCAGATAGCCAGTTATATCGGTATCAGCCCTGTCAGCCTATCGAGATTGAAAGCCAGAATTAAAAGCTAAATATAAGGTAGGAATTAACTTTAGTTAATTCCTACTTTGGGAGATATGCGCATAATCCTACCTCCATATTTATTTTAAATTCTGTAGTAGGGAAGCATGTCGGTATTTCTTTGGTCCCAAATATTGATAGCAATCGCCATCGTACTTGACCTGATATCATTTCAATTTAAACAAAGGCAAAAAATTGTCTGTTGCTTATGTATATCTGGAATCTTGATTAGCGGCCACTTTGTTCTATTAGAGAAATGGACCGCCGCAAGCTTAATGTTACTCGCGAGTGTTCGCTATTTCGCTAGTATCTTTACTACATCGAGAAGGTGGATGTTTCTATTTTTAACCTCTGCGTTAATAATCACTGTACTGACCTTTGTTGACTTAATCAATTTGATTAGTTTTGGCGGAACGCTATTTCAGACCACAGCTGCATTTTATAAAAGTGATCAGCGTTTACGTCAATTAATGATTGTCGGAACTTTTCTCTGGCTAATACACAATTATCTTGCAGGTTCTCCTACCGCTGTACTGATGGAGCTGTTGTTTCTTGGCAGCAATATTATCGGCTATTATCGTTATTCTGGGATACATCTGAGTCTGTTGATTAAAAACAAGTCTATATGAATGCATATGTTAATACTTAAGTGACAAACACGATGAAAATGGAAGATTTTTGGTAAGGGATATTCATAAGGTCTAAATCACTATTAACTCTAAATCATTTTTGGACAAAAGTTGGTTACAGTCTTTGCTAAATTAGCATTTGATGGATAACTAGATATATTGCAAAACCTCTTATCGATTGGTCAAATCAACTCATTCACTACATATTAGAGTGAAAAATATCATGTCCAGTTTTTCTCTGGGTCATTACATATGTTACAACCAACTTAATTAATCTAGTCACGTTTAAAGTGATTGATCGGTATTGCTAGCCAAACAGAAATAAACAATGGAACACCTCCAATAGTTATCAAGGAGACTTGCGTTGTGCTCTCAATTTCAAAAACAACCATAGCTTTTATTACTAAAGTCGATAGTGCGAATAGATGCAAACATAAACTAAAGCAAAATGCAATTTGTACTCTCAATCTAGCTTTAGTGTTTATTTTTTTAATGAGAGAAGTGGTATGCAAGTTTATTAATACTAAAGAGAAAGTGTATGCTAACATCCAAAATATCATTGTAAATCCCTAACGGTTAGCAAACCTCGACGTAACAGTTCCTCTCGGGCTTTCTTAACTTCTGTATCTGTCATCATTTTCATTACGCTTGCTAAAACAGTAACAATTACTGCGCTTCTTCCGATATTCGATATAGTAGTCTGTGAAACACTTATACCCGTTTTCTTTGATGCTAGGGTTAAAGACTGCTTTGCTATCCCGCCACCTGACGCCTCGATTGCATGATTTCCTATTCCTACTGTTACTAAAGAAAAGATTGAACTAGCAAGAAATGCAACTTCTAGTTTTGGTTCTACTGTGAAAAACCACGTGCCTATTAACTCACTAACTAGTTTGTTTGATTCAAAATAATTTCGCAACTCACCATCAGATAAACACCATTTGTTCCAAGCAGGATTTGCGAGGTTTTGGGCGAGAAGAGTTTGTATAGCACCAAAAAACTTAACGTTTCCCAGAGCTTTAGCTTGCGGTAAAACATTTCTTTTTTCTGTATGGTTGAGCTGCCGATAAAGTAAAACTCCACTTAGTACTGGTAATATGCAGTCTTTATTTTTCCGTATAAACGGTATGTGTGCTTGAAGATTCATTAAATTTGCAAGGTAGACGACAGGCTCTTGTACTGCGTTTTCAAGCTTATAGTTTCTAGTTTTAATCACTCCCACGTATAACTCCTTTATTATTAATTATAGCGATAAATAGCACGTTACAACAATTGCAACATGGCAACAGTGCATGTGTAAAATGTCAATTGCAAACATGTAAAAGCACTTGGTTTTACTTTTTAACATAACATTAGATGGTTCATCTTGAATATGTTAAGTGAATCAGTATTTATCGAGTACAAAAAATAACAAGACACTCACATCGCAAAAGGTTTTTATGGTGAATTATGTAAATAAATTATATAGAGAGCTAACTAAACATTGACTCTTGTAAATGATTAAACAATTAATATCATTAATAGACATTAACTAGTGTATCTCGTACCCTCTTGTGCTTTGCAGTTAGTATGACCCCAAAGAACTAGACATTGCACAGATAAGAAGAATTTGGGCAAAATCATCAGTGGCGGGCTAGTTCGTTTAAGGGGGTAAACACGAAAGGGGCAAAGGTGTGTTTGCCGTGATCGGCGCTGGCATACCTCTGGACAAAACCTTGCTAGTGCTTTTGCTAAATTAGAAAATCATCAATAACTACAGGTATGGCACATTTGTGAACTTACGTTATCAAAAATCGGTGTTCATTATGCCGATTATGGTAAATAGCTAAATTTGATGCCGCTTTTGGCTTCCATGGTGTCGCGGCTTATATTCCCCCACAACAAATTTGCACTCAGTACGAGCAGAATTTCAAAGATGGTAGGGTATGGAATGGCATCACCAAGATATTGTGACATAAGATATTTAGTAACTGAAAGGCAGCTTTTGGCTGCCTTTCTGGTTAGGTTCAGTCTTTGAATAAATCTATTATGTAGATCAATCCCTTGACACATAAATTTGGATTTAATTTCAATGTCGTAATGATAGACTTTAATACCTTACTACATAAGGATTTAGAGCTCTTAAAAAGCATAATAGTCACCTTTGGGGTTCAATAATGTGTTTGCCAATCGGGTGACTGCTGTTCTATAGTCTCTCTTGTTAGGTATCGACAAGATACAAGTAGTCACTTTCGAGTAGTTGGCGCTACTCTAGATTGGCTTCGATTTTAAACCCCACCTTTTGTTGGGGTTTTTCGTTTCTATCACCAGAAACGAGTCAGTGTAAAAAACACTCACACTGTAGGCTGCTTTGGTACAACAACCTTGCTGTGCCTAGCGTCGCGGAATATAAGATAGTTTGAATGATTTGATAATACAAGGTACAGATTTGGGATGCCTTGTGGATAACTAACAAAATAAAAAAATCAGTAAGTGAACACTAACTGATGGATAGAGATGATACCGTACGAGAGAAAATTGCGTTTTTCAGATCGGTTCATAAGTAACCGTACATAAAAAGATTTTTCTTGATCTTTGACTAGTTTTACCCATGAACTCATAAGCTTGAGCGTTCTCGCTGTGCTCAGTTCATTCCGTCGTTTTACTCCTCCCACGATAACTAACCTCAAAACGAAATCGGTCTTTGCACCAGGTTCGTTCCTCACTTGGTGCCATTCCTCTTTCTGTTCGGCTTAGTTCCTGTGTGTCAGGAGTCAATAATGTTTGATCGGTTTTGTACTAAAACTGGTAGAGCTGGCCATTTTTGAAGCTAAAGTTTGATCGTTTTTCAGAGATTTACCATTTTCAAAGAGCCAAAAAAGTACAACAAAGATTGTTTGCTTTTAAGCTCATTTTTGGACAGAACCTTGTCAGTTATATTACTAAAATAGGATATAACTGATTGGCTGAAACATGGAAAAGTAACGCCACATTAAGGTGTGAGCAACGCAATACCGATGCCGCCTAAACAATAAAACTAACGCATAGTAAAAAATTCCACACATGCCGAATCACTCTTGAATTGTTTGTTAGCCGCTCATGCCAACGATAGCTCACCATCAACTACCAGCGTGTGAACGACGATACAGCTGGCTTTATCTGATAATAAAAATTCAATCGCATTGACGATTTCGTCGATTTATCCAAAGCGATTGATTGGTTCTACGTCAGAAACATCAGCGCGGATATTAGAGTTTTCAAATTGCCTTTCTTCCCATCGGGGCGTGCACGTTACACCGGGAGCAACCGCATTGATTCGAACTCCAGATTTGATGCTTTCTAGGGCAACAGATCTAGTCTGCCCCTCAAGAGCATGTTTAGTAGCATTATACATTGATGCATTAGGTGTTGGCCTAAGACCATTTATAGAGCTTACATTTACTATGGATGCGCCTGCTTCCATTAGTTTTAGTTCAGACCTTAAACACAAAGCTTGACACAAAAAATCAACATGAAGTGTTTCTTTGAGAAGTGGTACATCAACTTGTGGCAGATAGCCTCTAGAAGCAAGAGCCGGAGAAGCGTTGTTGACCGCTACATCCAACTTCCCGTAGCATTCTGCAATGTGAGTTGTTGCTCATCGGCTATATCAATCGAATGGTAATCGACAGGTTTTAATTCTGGATATTTTTGCATGGCATTTAACCAAACCTCTTTCGAACGAGAGCACGTAATAACTTGATATCCCTGCTTCATGAGCCGAAGAACTGAATACAAACCGATTCCTTTTGAACCACCAGTGACCAATGCGATTTTCAATTTAGGACTCCTTTCCTATTTGTGTGCTTTGACGGCTAACGCCCTGTTAAGGTGTTAGCAACGCGACCACAAAACTTAACTATACACCCGTAAACAAGAAACCCAACGGTGGAATGAAAACTACCAAGTGTTGGGAATCACTCTTAAACAGTTTGTAAGGTGATGTGACTCCAAATATTACACCAGCCACAGAACATAGATGTCCTATCAGGAATAATATATGCAACCAAGTCTACAAGAAAGGAGTTATCATGGGGAAACCCGCCGCAACAATAACATCAATGCACATTTGCCCCAAAGTTACCGCTAAAGTTCCTCATGTGGGCGGCCCTGTAGTCGTTGGTTCACCCAATGTTAAAATTGGTGGGTTACCTGCGGCTCGAAAAGGGGACCGTCTTGTTTGTGTTGGTCCACCAGATTCCATAAGCCAAGGCTCTAGTTCGGTGTTTATCAATGGAAAGCCCGCAGCTCGTATGGGGGACGGAACAGCTCACGGCGGTAAAATAGTAATTGGAAACCCAACAGTGCTCATAGGAGATAGTGGCAGTCAAGCTTCTACGCCAAAACCTAAAAGTGCTACATGCTCTGCGACACAGACAAACTCACTAACTAATGATTCAGTTGAGAATATTCCCCGTGAGCAGAAACCAATTGTTAAGGTTAGTGCAGGACAAGCTTCTGGCATAAAAGGGAAACAGGGATCGTGGGCGAGTGAACTAGAACCTCCTGCACCGAATACCCTATATGAGGTAACCTCAACTCATGAAGGAAGCCCAGTAACGTACACCTACGAAACCGATGCACAAGGTAGAACAATACGAGTAACGGGGAAACTGCAAAAGTCTCCCATTAAAAATCAATCTATGCGTGATAAACTGCACCGTAATTCATCTACTCAATCAAAGTATGGAGGGGATGACCCAAACTATGATGGTGGTCACCTCATTGCTACTCTATTCCAAGGACCAGCTGAAAAAGTGAATCTGGTGCCTCAACTGAAGGAGCAGAATCGACATGGTGAGTGGCGGCAGATGGAAAGGGAATGGGCTGCAGACCTAGATGAGGGAAAAGGCGTAGAAGTGGATATTCGTATCAAATATAGTAAGGGTTCGACGCCTTCTAAGCTTATTGCTATGTGGACTGTAGATGGTGGTTCCACCAATCGTTTGGTATTTAAGAATTAAGGTAAATTTATGTTTTCAACAGCAGAAGAAATTTATAACCATATTGGAGGAGCTATCTTGGAGGTGGTTCCCGAACAGTGGTGTGTAGCTTGGGTTGATATTGCTATGAACCTTTCTACTAGAGCGGTGTATTTTCAAGATCGTTACTTGGTAGATGCTAACTCAGATGATGTGAAGGATCTCGACATCTATAGTTCTGACAACATTGAACTTGACGATGCCTTTAGTGACTTATTTGATTTAATGTCTAGTAAAGAGCAGAGCAAGGCTTGGAACAAAGCTCGCTTTATTGTTCATCCTGATGGTGATTTTGAAATTGAGTTTAAATGGGATGAGGATTGGGCATGGTTAAGTTCATTAAACCCAGATAAAGATATATATCCTGATGGCGATACAGTTAGAACTATCCGATCATGGGATGGTCTTGGTGAAAATGCGTACCGCCCTTGGTTTGATACGGATTCAGCCATGTTTAAAAAAGATTAACGAAAACTTATAATAAAACTCCATGACCAATTATGAAATGAAGTAAGTGGTTGTGGCTTTAATCTAAAAGAACTAGCTTATCACCTAATGTCCGATTAAGGGGTGAATAACGCAAGATCGAAACCATCGCATACCCACTTAATCAACAAGTTCAACGCGTAGTAAAAGTGCCACGCGTTGCACATCCGTCTTAAAGCGTTTGTTAGCATTCAGCACCAAGTCATACTATAAATTTTCTACGTTATTAGGCTGCTAACTTTCTACTGTCTTTTTGCCGCACTTTTCACAAACTAGGTGACGCTCAAACTCATCCATAGAAGCAACAAATGCTCCAAGAGCCCAGCCTTTAATCGCGCCTGCTATAAATTCCTTAAACTTCTGATTTTTGGCATCTTTAAAAGCACTCGGTTTTCTGACCAAGACAACTACGTGATGAGTATCCGTACCGCAATCTGAACAGTAACGAGCTTCTGTTTTATGAGACATTCTTTTTCTCCATGAATACTAACGCCCAATTAAGGGGTGAGTAACGCAACACCTATGTCACAGCAGACCACCTTAATCACTGAAATCAACGCATAGTAAAAATGCCACGCGTTACGAATCCCTCTTGAATTGTTTGTTATAAAGCGGGCTTTACGTTAAACGCCTTTTCTAACCACACGGAACTGATGTACTGCCCATGTTTCTTAGCATACTCATTGAAAACACCGACTTCTCTGAAATCAAACCGTTTATGTAATGCTACTGATGCGTCGTTTGGTAGTGCAACACCCGACAATACACGATGGACACCATAAGCACTAATGGATGAAAACAACTGAGTATACAGCTTAGAACCTAAACCTTTCCCTTTGGCCTCTTGTGCCAGATAAACGGTCACTTCTACAGTGTCGTCAAAAGCTGAAATTTCTCTGTACTTTTGGGAGCATGCAAAACCTAGCAACACGTTGTTTTCTACGGCCACATATAGTTGATATTTGGTAGTGCTAGAGAACTGAGAGAACCATTCCTGACGATTTTCCAGAGTAAATGGAAATTCCTCAAAGCGTGCATTGGTATGTTCAATATAAAAGTTAAAGATGTCGGTAATGCCAGCAACATCTTCAAATTTACCTGTTCGAATTTCCACGAAATGTCCTTTTTCTTCGAGCTTTATAACGCCTTGTTAAGTGGTGAATAACGCGACCACCCGGCCTAAGTCATTGTGCCATATGCACTTAATCTGAATCAAACCCAAAATGCTAAGCGTTGTGAATCAGTCTTAAACGCTTTGTTAGCGCTTTGACAAACGACGACAAACCGACCTATACACCTCAACCAAGAGCAAGGGAGCTGCTGTAATTAAGTTCGAGTTCATATACTCTTCTGAGACATATACAAAGTTTGACTTATATTGCTTAATTGCCTCTTTTGTTGAAGCTGAAAGGATAACATCATCTGAAACCTCAAATCCTTGACTGAGTGACGCTTCCTTCTCTTAGAGAAAGCCGTCAATACTCATATCCAAATAAGTGAACTCTTTACCATTTGTATTTGGTTTACAATCACCGCGACGAATCAAGTAGGGCTCTTTAATTAGAATACTTAAACTCCAAATGATCGAGATAGTGATAGTTTAGCGAGTCTGTGAGATCTTGAAGTTGAACTCGTTGTTATGCACTTCTAAATACTTTTCGAATCGATCACGATGCTGTCCACTGATCTCTTCAGAACAAAGTTCTTCACCACCTTGAATTCCCAAACCTTTTAACAGTGAAGTATCAAGGTTGGGTGACAACTGAGATATGTACTTCGAGCCCTTCTTTGTGAAGGTTAGCAGGTGCGCGTCAAAGAGTTTATCAATATGAGCACAGAGTAGAATACCATTTGCCCCATCAAGCCTCTGCTCATCACTTTCGCATTTAGACCAAGGCACTATATGAGATGCAATTAATATCTCGCGCACCGGTGTAAGGGTTAACGCACAGCTCTCACCATTACCCCAAACGTTGATGACGTTTTGTCTAAATTGCCCTTGTCCAACACGAGAAAGTACTAGGCTTTCGCGCTCAGTCTTATTTGTAGTAGTACCGAATATACCATCGATGTCTTGTGCTACGTTGGGTAAAGGCATTTTAGAGTGCTTTGCTTTATGGTTACCAACCGCATAGTAATCACCGCCAACAATATCTAGAGACATGTCAGAGACTTCTTCAATATACTCTTTTATCTTGGCGCTGCCTGTATCTGCGTAACCGTCGTTATCTTCATCCCATATTATTGGGAATGTTCTTAATGAATAACCTTCATTCTCTACTAGTTTTATATACTCAAGAGCTTCGCCAAATGCATTAACCCTACGCCCTTCGTTATTGAACTCCCAGGCCATTGAAAAAATCAACGCTCTGTTTCCGTTTGTATTGACATCCCACGCACCAAAATATACTTCCTTTTTTTCGTGATTCACAAAGGCCCAGCCATACCGAGCGTTGCGATTAGTTGCGCCGTAGGATTCCATAAATTTTTTTCGTGACATTATCTACCTTACTTAGTAGTTAGTTTTTATTTGTGTATATATAAATGTTTGATTAGGTTAATAGGCGCTAGTTCTTAACTTTTGACCAGCATTACTTTTTGCATATAAAAGTTAACAGAAAATCTATGCTCATACTTTGGTTCATCACTTGTTTCGGTGACAAGGCGTGGTTGCCGAGGTCAGCCACAACAGGTTTTGGGGCACTTATAAGTGTTACGAAGTGAATTTGAGAGTGACTTCCTGAAAAGCCAACTATTCGAAAGGTTTTGAACTTTACTGTCTACCGACAGTTGTTGATCACTGGCATAAAATATTGATCGATTGGGATGGAAGTTAAGGGGGTAACTGTATTATTGAAAGTATTCAGAAAAGCATTACACCCCTTGAAACTCCCAGATGGATAAGAGATTGACTCCCGCTGCCTGTGTGCAATACTAGATATATTAAACATTTTAAAAAAGTTTCACGGTATGAGCAAAAAGATAGCGGGAGTCAGCATCCCACCAGAATTACCAGCCGATTTCAGTAAAGTTGCCTCTCTAATCCGCAAACTAGATCCAATTAAATACGGATTTGATAGCAGCGGTAATTACTTGCATTGGAACGACTTTCAGTACCGTTCAAAAGAGTTTAAAGGCGATCAAAAGGGTTACGCTTGGCATGCCCTAAAAATTAGACGTGGCCTTAACGACATTTCGCTTGTTGATGAAAATGGCAATCCGTTCCAGCTTAGTGCCGCCAGTCTCGACGCTAAGCTATTCCGCATCGATAAACAGCTTAAACTAGAAGATTTGCCGCTATCTGCTCAAGACAAAAAGGCACACCTAGTGAAAAGCGTGATTATGGAAGAAGCCATTAGCAGCGCTCAATTGGAGGGAGCAGCCACAACGCGCAAGGTGGCCAAGGAAATGCTTGAAACAGAACGTGAGCCTAAAGATGACTCCGAACGGATGATTATCAATAACTGGCGTTTGATCATGATGGCCGATGAACTTAAGGATGTAGAGCTCACACCAGAATTGATTAGCGGGTTTAATGGCATCGCCACCGATGGAGTGTTAGAGAATGAGCACGTTGCTGGCCAATACAGAACGGATGCAGTCATGGTTAGAGACGTGGCCACTGGCGATATTATTCATGAAGCGCCAGAACATGAGCACGTTTTGAAGCTCATCGAGCGACTATGTGACTTCGCCAACACCGACCATACCACCAGCACCAACTTTATTAACCCAATCGTTAAGGCTTGTATTCTGCACTTCATGATTGGCTACATTCACCCATTCATGGACGGCAACGGGAGAACGGCTAGGGCGCTTTTCTACTGGTCCATCCTTAAGCATGGTTATGAGAACTTTAAGTACGTCTCGATCTCTGCGCCACTTAAGAGCGCGCCATCCAAGTACGTTAGAAGCTACGTTTACACCGAAACGGACGACAATGACTTAACGCACTTTGTGGACTACCAGCTAACGGTCATCATCAATGCGATTGAGCGCTTTAACGAGTACATCAAATCTAAGATTGAAGATACGAGAGAGGTGCGCGAGCTGCTAGGCGAGTCCAAGCTTAAGAGCGTGTTGAAACTGCCGCACATTGTGATTCTGGCCAAGGGATTAGAAACAGCCGGACGTGTCTTTTCTGTTAAGGAAATCCAGTCTGATTTTGACGTGTCTCATACCTCTGCGCGCAAGTATCTTGAGAAGCTGGTGGAGCTGAAATTGCTGTTCAAATCAAAGGATGGCAACGAGAATACCTACATTGCACCAGCCGACTTGAAAGATAGGCTAACCAAAGCTTAAGAGCATCAAAAAAGCCGCCAAACTGGCGGCCTTTTTGTAGGGAATAGAATAGGACTGGTTGGCGATTAGAAATCTACCCAGTTGTATTGCAGTGTGATAGCTGGCTTAACAAGTGCTGCTGAATCTTCTGTCGATAGGTCGATCACGTCTGAACGTACTTTTACGTGCTCCAAACGGAATCGATGCGAGGTTGCACCCTTACCCTTAGTTGATTCAGGCGTAGACTCGATAACGACAGTGACCATTTTCTTTTCACGAACGATCTCACGTAGCATTTCTAGCACTGTACCTGTGATCGTTTCTACGCACGTCACCGCGATTTCGCCTTTGTTCTCAAGCGCACCATTTTGGATGTAGCCCAAGCCCATTTGGCCAAAATCTTCTACGTCTGCACGACCCATTGCTGGAAACTGAGTAGAACGCACCAAAACGCTAAGATTAGGGTATTCTTCGATTTTCATCTCGAACTCTGTACCCATCATCTTTTCGCCAGCTTGGACGTTCTTAGTGAATTTCTGTTTTAAGAAATTCATATCGCCTTTTGCGTTAAATGCTCCGGCCATAATTACACCTATTCTATTGGAAGTGATTCGGAATCTGTGACTGATTAATCATTTGCTTAGGAGCGGCGGTAATAGTTACCGTGTTGTAAGCGAAATTCCCGTCTCGCGTCCTAGGTGCGTTAATGTCATAACTCACCTCGCTAATACGCATGGGTAGATTGAGCGCTTTGCCAATCTTGAATCGCGCATCACTTGGAACACGGCCACCAAGGCCATCGGAACTGACTGGAACAGTATTTTGCAGCTCGGGACTTATCATCTGAGCCAGGTATTTAATGGGATCATTAACCTCTGATTTGGCATTGGTGAACGCGACAAATTTCAGCGTTGCTGTGATTTCTGGCGGTTCGTTTCCTTGCCAAACTTGCTGACTGTTCCATAGTGTTTTACTCGTCTTATCCGACACGGTTTGCGCGACTGAGGACGTTTTATCTAGGGCATTGATGTTACCCACGGAATCGCCCTCAAACGGCGCTTCCCATATCGCTCTAAAGGCAAGCTGACACTCATTAGTCATGTAACCAATGACCGTAACCTCTTGACCGCCTATGACTTGTGTAATGGCGCATTTATTGTGGATAGACACGCCATCATCATTAGGTACGCCGACAATTACAGCCATTGCTTACCCTTACTTGTCCATACCGCGAGAATCGCGCATGCGGTTAGACTTTTTGCGAGCTGCTTTAGCCGCTGAGCTGTGAGCTTTCGCGCGCGCTTTCTTAAGTGCTGCTTTTTGTGCTGCACTCATACGGCGCTTACGGCGATTCGTTTTGATGTAAGTTACCTTGCCATCACGGATCACTTTCTTAAGCGCTTCAAGCATCATGGATTCACGAACGGCGAACTCTGCAATCGCTTCGTCTGAGTCCACGTTGTCTAGGCCACGCTCTAGGGATTCAAAGATGCGATCTGCTGCTTCTGGATCTTCCAGTGCTTCTAGCATGTCGCCCTCTTTTGGCTGGCCAACTTGAGCAATGAACTCGCTAGCCGCTTCTTGTAGCGATTCGTATAGTGCTGCTTGGCCATCGGTTAGCTCGGTATCGTCATCGCCACCAGCCATGCCAAATAGCATTGCGTCTAGGTTGTCGATTGAGCTGTCACCACCGTTAACCCACTGAACACAAGCCGCTGCTGCGTCTTGGCGAGCCATGATGTTTGATGCACGGTTGATTGACTCAAGAAGTTGGTCTTCTGTTACAGACTCAAAAAATGCAGTTTCAGTTTGTTCCTGCTCGGCCACTTGTGGCATCACAAATGGGCGAGCAAGAACAGAACCCTCAGAAAACATTGATTTCATTCTATTCTTGCTCTTTGTTGATTAACGGATTAGTACAGGTTCACCAAGGATTCGACGCGCTGAGCCAGTTGGACAGAACGACCAAGTGACTTTCCAGTAGTCGATTTCGACTTGCTTAACTTCCAACGTCCAAGCGTTCTCGCCGTCTTGTGCTGGATTACGAGGTGTCACTAGCGCACCAACGGCTTCATAGCCTTCAAGGATGCTGGCCATACCGTCAGTTAGACCCTCAAGCGTTGCACCGTCAGGTTGGTGTTTTAGGCGATTACCTAGTGCGTAGAAGTCGCGTGAGATAGCGTCAGCAATAGACACGACTTGCTCAAAACGTAGGTAATTTTCAGCCGCAGATGACGTTAGAGAGTCATCAATGAACAGGTTGCCGTTTTCGTCTGTGCCTAGTTTGTTTAGACGTGCCTTGTACATTTCTTGGTAGTTAGGCTCGCCAGCACCTTGGATTGGTTTTAGGCCAGTACGTTGGATAACAGCACGTTCAACACCTGCTGGTGTGTAGTGCCAACCGCCGACCGGAGAGGTCTTAGCAACGCCAAGCGCTTTAGCTGCAAAGCCGATACCCGAGCCGCCCCATACCGCCATGTTGCCGTAGAAACGACACTTAGCTTGGTAAGGGATATGCACGAATGAAGCGCGATGGTTGTTGAAGTTCAGACCTTTTTTGAACTCCAATGCCGCTTCGTGCGTTAGGCGAGGATCAACATCGAAGTAGCCAGAAATGCGTTTGTCTTTACAGATTTGCGCAAGGTCAGTGATTACCGCAGTGTCGTAGCAGCCCAAACCACAAACGTAGTTAAAGCTGTAAACGGTAGTGCGTAGTGCTTTCACTGCTTTCTGGTAATCGTCAGCCGTAATGTCGCTAATATTGCCGTTGGTCGCGCCAGTGAATTTGGTTTTCGCAATTGCAGTAACTTCGCGTTTCGCTACTTCTGCATCGATGCGACAAGTTAGGTACTGCGAACGTTCTTCAAGAACAGTCTCGATAAACGCAGCGCTACCCATTTGATCTACTGCTGTAGGCTCTAGGGATACAACCCATTCTTCTAGCACTACAGAGCCACCAGCCGCCTGTTCTTCCTCTAGGGTAAGAGTGAACATGCCAGCGCCGTAAGTCGCTTCGTCTGCTTTCGCAAGCGTGATAGAGCGGTTATCGGATTGCGCACCGTCTTTGATAGCGATCGCTAAAAATTCGCCATCTTCAAGTGACAGGTCAGCCGAGTAGTTGATCGCTTCGTTAGTGATTGTCACTTCGTCTGCTGGTTTGGTTAGCTTGATAGCTGGATAGGTTGCCGTTTTTGGTACGACACGAACCACAAGGCCATTACCGCCGCGCAAGGCTTCATCAAGAACGCGCATGCCGTCAGCCAATTTGCCAAGGCTTGAGTGGTAAGGCTTACCTAGCTTGTCTAGGAAGTTAGCCGCCGTTACCTGAATCACTTCGAACGGCTTACCTTTTTTAGACACAATCACACCGCCAAACACTAGCTGGTTAGAGCCAGTGCCTTGCTTAGTTGTCGAGTCAGCGTTAATTGGCGAAACCGCAACTTGTGAGACGTTATCCATTGAAAATTCAATCTTACTCATTATCTGTCTCTTTCAGCGTTAGATCCTGTGCTGCAAGCTGGTCTACAATTTCTTGCAAACCCGCTTGAGCAATACCTTTCACCGCAATCACGTTGTCTTTCGTCATTTCGGTTAGTTGCTCAACCGTTGTCACACCGTGGTTAATCAGTGCTTTTTCAACGCTTGCACTAAGCTCAAGCGCGGATAGCGCTGTGCCGTTATCGCTGGTGGCTGTGTCTGGTTGCTTTTGAACTTCTGGTAAAACCGTTGGCTCAAGGCGAACCGAAACGAGGCCGTTTGGATAGGCCGCTTCCACTTCGTGTTTGAAGCGGTTCACGTTGAAAACTGAGAGAGGGAAATCTTTGGCCAGTGGCGGCATAACGCGACCCTGTACCGTGATTTCCTTTGGTGTGTGGTTGGTGATTAAAACGATCGTTTCTTTCATCGAATCCCCCAAGAGCGGCAGCCCGTAAGACTGCCGCTTACTTGCCTTATGCCGCTGCTTCTACAGGAGCTTCATCGATAAGTTTCACGCGGTAGAAGTAGTCTTCTCCGTCGAATGGATGGATTTCGCCGTAGGCCAGTTCGTATAGCGTGTTAGACGCTACTAGACCTTTACCGATTGGATGCGTGTACATGGTTGCTGCGATTGCATCACCTGCTACGTAGCCCGCTTCTGAGTGAGAAGAACCGCGACCGTAACAAAGCATGTCGTTCGTACCGATCACTACCGGACACTCGAACACTTTCCACATGCCGAACAACTTGCCTGCGTAGTGGATAGCGTTTTTCTGTTGGTAGTTAGCCGGAGCTACGAAATATGGAGCACCTAGTGACTTAAGGATTGTTGACGCGCCAGTACCAGCAAAGATACCTGTCATGCCAGTTGTGCGAGTCGCTTGTAGGATCTTCGTAGAAACGTTTAGAAGAACTTCGTTTAGACGTTCACGATGTAGACGCCAATCTTCACCAGCCGATACGTAGATATTGAATGTTTCTTCGCGCGTACAAGCAAAGTCCATATCTACTAGGTGGCGAGTCGCTTTTTCCGATGCCAATGTGTTGCGCATGTGGCTCATCTGTAGAGATTTCAGATCTTGGCCAAACTCGCGTTGCATTGTGAACATCGCTTGAATAGTCGCGTCTGCTGCGATTGCGTTTTGACGTGGGCGCAGTATACGAGAGTCCATATCATGGTCGATCGTTGGGATAAGGTCAGGGCGTCTTTCAATGTCTACTTCGAACTCGATGTGCAGAACGGTCCCTGCTGGTAGGGCTGATGTTGGAGTCACGGTAACTTTGCCCTTTGCATGGTCTATCTGACAGTTAATAACCATACCGTTGTGAGTACCTGTCATTATTTGACTACCGTTGCTGTCTAGGTCGCGAGCCACACGTTTATGGTTAATAAATAGGGAAACAGATGTCTTAGTGAATGGGATCTCAAACTTGGTGTGTTTTAGGTCAGTCTTAGAGTCAAACACATGAGTTGTCTTAGTGCCGTCTGGTTGCTGTTCATCGACAAACTTGTAACGCTGACGCATAGACGAGTATTGGCCAACCGTTGCTTGGTCGATTTCAGTCCCCGCTGCGAAGTCACCAAAATTTGAGCCAGTGCGGCGGTAAACTTTGAAGATCTCAACTTCGTTCGCACCTGCTGGGATCATGGTTACAGCGTCAAGTGTTGCTGTCTCAAGGAGAACAGGAAGCACTAGGCCAACCATCTTCGCACGAATTTCAACACCCTCAGATGTTGATAGAGATTGACCGATAGACTCAAGCATCATTGCGCCTGTTGAGCCGTCACGCTTTGCGCCGTCTAGTGTCATCATGTTACGCATAGTTGCGTGAGCAGATGCCATTAGCTCATCGCTAGGTAGGTGGCCGTAAGTATTTTCGTATTCACGCACCGCAGACTGCATGCCTGATACGATGCTAATCGCTGTTTCTTGAGACACTGACTCGAACATAGGCTCATTCGCAATGGCTGACAAAATAGCCGCGCCACGAGAATTGTCGTCAGTTAGAAATATGCCTGTTTGTGAATCGAATTGGGATTCGATACACAGATTGCGCATTGCTTGTGCGCCTAAATGGATCGCCTCAATGCGCTTGTTGAAGTTAGAACGTTTATCTGCCATGTAAATAAACCTTAGTTATTTATTGGGTGCGTTCGGAATGATTAAGCCGCAGGAAAGCGGTAAAAATTCGCTCAATTTCGGATAGTAATTAAGATTTATTGCGAAAAAAATAGGGGTAAAGTTTCGTTTAAATTATTGTTATATAATGAATCTATTTCTTTTTGTGCGCTTTTGTGGGAATGGTAACGACAGGGGATTTCTATGTCGTTGATCGTGTGTTTTTGTTGAGAGAAAAGGGGATAGGAAAGGGCATCTAAAAAAAATTTAAAAAATTTTCAGTTGTTATAGGGTTCCTGCCAAAAAGCCGAACACGTTGCTTAGTAGCTCTTGTGTGTCAGTCTCTATGCTTGGAAGCTCAACCCCATAGAAAACGGCCAAAAAGTCACGAACAATGAGTTGATAAACGACCACCAGCGCGATGCTCCACATCATAGCGGCGCGTCCAGTACGCACCAATGTGTTAGAGCTGGCCGCTTCAAGCTCTGCCAGTTTGTAGGCAAACTCTTTGCGTTCTTCGTCACTGGTAAACACACGATCACCAAACTCGGTCAGTTCGTGGATAATGCCACCTACTTTCTCGCTGGTGGCGCTCTTAAATAGACTACTTGTAAACACTTTTGCTAGTCCCATCATTAGTTGCTCTCTTTAATGTGTTCTGCGAACGCTTCTGCCAGTGCTACGGCTAGCTTTTCGCGCAGTTCCAATCCCTTTTGTAACGACTCGTCGTTAGACAAAAAGAACGGCTCCAAAATCACGGCTGGCATTTTGGTTTTCATCAAGAAACGCCAACCGCGAGTATCAGTACCAGTGTTCGAGATAGGCTTAAGGCCACGATCACGCTGTCCGATAAGTCCAGCCACCGCTTTTTGTAGGCGCTGAGCAAGTGCTTGACTCTTGTCCGACTTATGCCAATGCAATGTCTCTGAGCCTTGAACGTCCTTATTGGCCACGCTGTTACAATGTAACTCGATGGCGTAGTTAGCGCCCGAACCGTTCACGTCATCGATCATGCGTGAGTAGGTATCTCGATACATGATCACTGGAAGAATGTCGCGCTTATGCAGTTCGGCAGCCAATAAGCTGGCTAGGGGATGGTTGTATGTGTATTCATTAATTCCGAATGATTTATTGTATGCGCCACCATCTTTGAAGCTATGACCAACAATAATACAGACTTTTTTCATTTTCGGATTTCCAAACTCAAGTTAACTAACATAGGGTTAGGGATTGACTCTGTTCGGAATAGGAAATATATTATTTAGGTCAGCTCGTTGTCCTAGTCGAGCTGCGGTCATTGACACTGGATGAGTGTTTTAACTTCATTCAACTTTACAAGCCTGTAATTTAGCTTCTGCACTTGCCGCGAACCATCTCACTGTCGCGGCTTTTTTTTGCCTGTCGCATAGAAAAAAACCAGCGCGAACGCTGGCTTTACTTGGATTATGGTCGGTTTTGAACTGGCTCTATCTTGTTTGATTTAAAGTAATCAATAATAGGGCTTACTCGATACGGCTCTACATGGAAGCTGGCCATTACCTGATCGTTGCGCATCAAGTAAAACTGATTTCCGTTGTATCGTACCGCATCAAATATCACGTTCATCCGGCATCCATCGTACATGTACTCGCCATCGACGCTAAGGCTTTTGCGTACCACAAAGGATAGGCGCGCTTTGGTGGATTTAAGCTCGTTTCGAGCTCTAAATAGGTTAATTGCCAGTACGATGATAAGCGACATTAATCCGCATAGTTCATATGCGTTTAAATAAACTGAATAACTCATTTTGTCTTTTTCTAGTGCGAATAGGAAAGGGATTAGCAACAAAAGCATTCTACAGTCTAAATACCTGTTCTGTCGCGTATTTGATGCTCGTTTTTTTCGTCTGGTTGCTACAAATGGTAAACGAAATCGCCTTAGTGAAGTAGTCCAGCGCTAAAGTACGTTCCTCTTTTGACGCAATGATCATTGCCTCAATCACTTTGCTTGAGCTGGCCACACCACCAGCAAGGGGAGCCATTACCTCATTTAGTGCATCGGCCTTGTTGGCCAGTTCTGGCGGCAAGACTGGCGGCGGTAAGGTTGCACCACCATCTGAGCCACTACCGCCCGTTAGTGGCGCTGGTGGCGTTAACGCACCATTGATTTGCGTCATTAGGGACACGGCTTCATCAACATGGCCAGAAAGACCGTCGATCACTGCCTCAAGCGCTTTCAGTTCTTCCTTGCTGGTAATTGGCAAGATACTCGGAGCGGGTACGTTGTCCTCTGTGCCATCTACCTTGTGTTTGACGTTCACACCAATAGACACTTGTTCGAGGTCGGTTGGGTCGGTGATCAACACTAGGTGCTCATTCCATTGCGTTAACGTGGCCACGGTCGCGCTCACTGAGTCATTTAAGCCCTTAAGCGTTGCGACTAGCTTTGATGCGCCTTGGTAGTCCTCAATATCCTCGCTCACGCAGCCTGATAGCTTCTCTGACAAGCTTTCACACTTCACCTTAAGGGATTTGCCTCGGGTAAGGTTCTCCGCTTCCTTGAGGCCGCCTAAGTCTAAAAACTGGCGAAACTGCTCGATTTGCTCTTGTGTGTCTAACATCAAATTGCCTCAATCAATCGTCATCAAGTCGTTACCGTTCACCAGCGTAGCGCCACACCCAAGGGCATCGCCTACCACGGCGACCGGAACGCCATTAACAGTAAGTTTTGAACTACCAGTAATAACGCCAACGTGCGGCGGGTTATCTGGTTTTACGTGCATGACGGATATATCACCCGTACCTAATACATTGATTCCATTCACGGTCAGTAGTGGCCGACCAGTAACAAAAACACCTAGACTAAAGCCACCATGACCACTATCTACACTCCCTACAATTCCTACGGCTGGCATAGTGCATTACCCTAATGTAAATGGAGCTGCGGCAGCTTTAACAGCGAACTGGCCACCAGCGTCGATATTGACGTTACCACTCGCTTTAATGGTCACTTCATTGCCCTCTAGGTTGGCTTTACCGGACGCTTTAACGGTCGCATTACCACCCGCCTCGATGTTTGCATCGCCTTTCACTTTGATAGTTAGTGCGCCACCGACTTGCTCCAATGTGTTCCCTGTTGAGCTGCGAAACGCATTGCCCTCGACGTGGATAACACATTGGCCATCTGGTGTGATTTCAATGGCCGTGCCGCTTTGGGTATGCGTTACTGAGTAGCCGCCTTGATGCGTGATGAGCTCGCGCAAACCAAATCGCACAAAGAGCGCATCTTTGCGGTCATAGGCTGGTGGCTCGGGTTCACCCTCGGCTCGTTTAGGCTGATAGGCTTCGCCGTTCACCTCGCTTGGTAGGTACGATTCGTAGTTAGGCGCGTAGTAAAGCGATCCGGTAATACGGGGATAACGGGTATCGCCATTGCGAGGAAAATCCACCCAAACCAGATCGCCTTTTTCCACTGGCACGACTTGGCCACAACTCGGTTTTGCACCTAATGGCAGTAGAAACTCGGCAAAGGGGAGATCTTTATCGGGGATAGCATCCCAATAGCCAAGCAAGCGAACGGATACCATGTACAAGCCTTTCGGATGGACAGGATTAACCACCTCGGCCTGATAGCTACCAAACAAGCGGTTAGTGACGTTGGTGCGTGTTCTGTTCTCTGACGAATCACTCATAGATTTCGCACTCCTAACTCGATACGACACTGATACCGGTTCCCACGTTGGCAATGGGCGACACGGTTCATGATTTGTTTCTCTGGCATGGATTCATCCAGCTCGGTAGCGGGTAGCCGTTTATGGAATAGCACTGAGCACACCGAAAGAGGCATAAAGGCGGTATTTCCGGTGAGCTCCACATCCAAAATAGGGATGATGGCCATGTGTTGATTATTCAGCGCCTTGGCTTGTGGAACGCTAACCATAACCATAGCGCCCGAACGTTTACCGCCTTGGAAGCCCTCGACGGTATCCCAAGAGGCATAGTTACGGTTAAGAACGCGCTCAAACAGGGCTTCCTCTCCGATAATGGAGTAGTTCGCAATGCTGTGCTCTGCTTCCTCTGGATTCGACTGTTCCAGCTTGAATTGCTCGCTCATATCCATGTTCTTGAGCGACTTAAAGTGCATAACACCACGGCAGATAAACGCCGCTGAGCCGTAATCTCTGGCCATTGTTCGAATTAGGCGAGACTTAGTGCCACCAGCGTTTAAATGGTACGTAGCGCCACGTTCAAAGCTGTCACATTCGATTTTTAGGTCGGGTAATAGCTCGGCCAGAATGTCTCTAGGCTGCATTTCGACAAAGAATCGAGGCGTTGTGACTGGCTCTTTAAGTAGGTGCGCATCCTTTTGGAACGCTTGAACCGTTAGCATGCCGTCAGCGCTGGTGGACTTGGCCACAATGAATTTTTCAATCCAAACCTGATCGCCTCGCTCGTTCACATCGGCCATCGTGACCTCGATCTCTGAACCGCGCTTAATCCCGTAGTCATCCCGATAAACGGCAGCCTGATCCATGATTTCCATTACCAGCTTATTGCCGTCCATCGAAGCGCACTCAATGTAGGTAAACGAGTGAACGTCCTCGATGGTGATGTCATTTCCGTTGGTGACAACTTTTTGGGCGAGAAAGTATTCTTTGTTACTCAATGACTCGACCTCCCACACCAATCGCGCCCTGACGGACAGTGATCGACTCGGCCTCATAAACCTCTGCAATCACTTCAAAAGAGATTGAGGAAGCAAACAGGCGAGTATTTTCATGGTCTACTTCGGCGGGTTCGGTCATCGCATCTTTACGGTCACGTATCTCGATGCTGATTTCCATTTCAGCACCAGCAAGCATGGTTTTCGCTCTGAATACATGCTTACGCTTGCCCTTGGTATGACGTAGCCAAACCATTAAACCTAGCGCTAGGCGGCTAAGGGTAGACTGGTTCCAAGCTAGGGCATTAATGCGGTAGGTAAGCGCGACAAAGGACTTATTAATCACGGCATAAGGTTGGCCTTGTTCATTGGCCAGTTCGCCATAGTCAGCAATATCGACGTACTCCCCGCCATCAACAAACCCAATCACCGGATCGCGCGTGATGTAGCAAACAGGTAAAAGCTCATTACGGTTTGCTTTCACCTTGTCGCCCAATTTTGCCGTTAACTTAGATAGGAATGACACTGGATCGTTAAAGTTGCCGTAGTAAATCTTTCTCGACTTATCACGGCCAACAAAGCGAGAAAACTCACTGTTCTCTCGCCGTTTAGTGTCAGTCACAACTAAGGAATCAAGCACGTTCTGGAAAAAGGCAGCCACCGCACGATCAATGTCGGTTAGCTCTGTGTGTTCCACCTTGCCATCGAATGTCACTACATCGCATGGGATTTCAAAGAACGCATCGTCCAGTTGCATGATTAGTCCTCCAAATCGTCCAGCTCGTAATACTTACGGCCTTTCACGATAGTGATGCACTTATCGCTTCGGTGTAAGGTCACATCGAACTTGTGGAAGTTACTCGTTAGGATAGGGAGGTAAGCCGATACTGGCTCATTGCGTTGGTAGCCGTCTCGCGTTTTGCGGCCTTTACCGGATCGGTTGCCCTCATAGATTTGAATGACCGCGCAATCAAAATCAATCTTGGCCATGTCTGCGATCGCTGCATCGAGATCTTTGCACACGTTAAGTACGTTCGCGCATAACATGACGCAAAAACGGCGTTTTGAGCTGTCAATTTCGGCAATATTGTTCACTACGCCTTTCGCTTTCGAGTTCGGGTCATAGTGAGTGACCGTCATGATCTGCTTGTGGTAGTTAGTGAGGTATTCTTCTGTTAGGTCGGGAAACTTACCGCAACCAAAGTTAAGAATGTTGTTCGCGTATGACCAGTTAGGTGCAAGTCTGCTAAGGCGCTTGGCACTGGCTGGCACTTGCTTTCGGCTAGTCTGTAATGTCATGCCCACTCCAAAATTGGAGCGGCGCTTTAAGGATGGGGTTGACTAGGGCTGATTTGAGCGCAAATTATACACCTCGACGCGATTAACCCTAAATAATCAAAATGGCGCATATAAATGTAATGCGCATCAAATACATCTTGTGAACTCTCAAGCCAATTGCGTTGCGTTTGATGTTTAAGGTGCATGCGGCGGCATTCGGTAATGCGTTGCTCACACCTTAACAGGACGTTATATGCCAGTAATCAGAAAGTCGATGGCAGAGATGATCTCGTCTCTAAAAGTGCTTAGATCGTTTACAGGCTCTCTTAGAATTTTGGTTGGTACACTTGCCATTTGATGAGTCAGAATTACGAAGTCACCTTCATCAATATGGATTACCGGACATAGATGACTGGGCGCTTTTTTCTCTAACAACTCAGTAGGCGTTAGCGGAATAACTAATCGAGTGTTCAATGTATCAAGCAGTTCACTTTGAACGTCAACAAAGTATGGATATGCGGTTGAAGTGCTCTTATCGTTGTTTTTGTATAGCAAAAATTGCGGCATTAGAATACTCGGTAAGAATCAGAAAATAGTCCGTGGTTTTCAGTTAGCTCGTTGCAAGCATTAATGGCATCAGCATTTTGCTCTAACCATTCAGCTTTCAGGCGTTGACTCACTTCTTTCTCAAGTGCCTTTTCCATTGTTGCTGAAAGATTAATATTTAAGCGCTTAGCCTCAGCAAGTAACTCACTATTTAAGCTTAAGTTTGTAGCTTTCTTGGGTGCTTGCGTACTATATGCGTTTCTCATAACAGTAACCTATGCGTATTGTGTGTGCGCATAAATTATAGGCACAGTACAAGCATATAACAAGGTGCTTAAGATGGGGTCAAGCCTACTCCAAAATTGGAGCGGCGCTTTAAGGATGGGTTGGAATAGGGCTGATATTAACGTTAAAGCTCGATCACTTCACCGTCTTGTAAGTTTTCTTCCGGTTCTGGTAAGAAATCTTCCTCCTGCTCTGGCTTCGGTTCTGGCTCAATCGAACTATCCGGTAATTCCGGTAAGTTCGCTGGTGGCTGGTTAAAATCACGCATTGGTATGCAGATATAAATCACGCCCACGTTCGCCGTGCCATAGCCAACGGCCTTGTGTACGTACCACCACACGGTTCGTAATCCCTCGGCGGTTTCTTCATCCCATTCCAGTACACTACCGATAGGCACATGGTGCGAAGCAATACGCAGCATTAGCGGCTCTAAGGACTCGCCAAGGTTTTCGTCGCCATCATCCATCATGAAAAAGTTCTCTTGCTCATCTGGACAATCCAACACGGCCACCAGCTCGGGATCGCTATAAGTAAGCGTGTCTTGGTTGGTTTCTAGCTCTAATACTGACTCGCTTTGGTAGTTATCATCCGTTGGTGCCGATTCTGGCTCAACAGGGCGATACAGGGACGCTTCAAAGTGATCAGGTGATAGTTTGATAGCCTTAATCCAATCCTCCCTTAAAACGCGATTAAAGGGCTCATGGCCTTGGTATCGAACCTTTCTTACTACAGGTTTAACTACGTCACTCACTTGATGATTCTCTCTAATCTGCTTGGTGTTACGTTCATCAATTTTGCGAAGTCGGCTAGCGCTTCACCCTTAGTCTTTCCTTGCAGCTTGTAGCCGTCATGGAAGTTCTGGAAGCCGACCTTAATCATATCGATATAACCTTTCTTCTCGTTGGACTCCTTACGCAGTTTGCGCGCTTGGCGCTTGATGGTTTCGCTTTCCCGTTTCTGTTTGGCGATCTGTTTTTCCATTGCTTTCTGAGCGCGTAGGTATTTCGCGTGTTCTCGCGTAGCGGCGGCCTTATCCACCACCGTTTTACGGTTACGTGCGGCAGCTTTCTTCTCGCGTTCGTTGAGCAAGTACGTTTTGTTATCTGAGCCAAAACCAACACGGCGCGCTTGCTGCTTCATTTGGTTGGCCAAGATGCGTTGCCATGCCAGCGATTGCAGCATGGTTGTTGCTTTCAAAACGTGTTTACATGCCACACCGGACAATTCAGGGTTTCGGATTTTCGGGAACGCAAACTCTTTAGGCGGCGCTATGCAGTAGTTACCCATAGTGGCCAAGTATCGATACCAATACTGGTGACGGCCACAGTCGCAATCAAAGGAAATACGGCCAGCACACGCCAGTTGCACCGCTTGGTTGTAATCTCCATTAGGCGGTTCGTGTAGTAGTTCATCCCACTGCTCAAAACGCACCTTTACTCGGTGTTCCTCATGTTTCGATACGCTTGAGGCTCGGACACGAATAAGCGCGATATTGTTCTTAATACCGATTAACGTGGCCTTGTGAATGCCTGTACCGTCATCGACACGGTTGTTTGCACGGTCTACGTCGATTTGACGCGAGTTCTTCACCAAAAAGGCATAGGTGATACCCGCTGTCTTGCTGTCATAGACCTCTTTGTGTCGCTGGCGAGCCTTGTCGAACTTGATCAGGTCTTCTTTGGTAAACCGTTGCCCTTTAGCCTTTTCGCCTAGCGCCTTTAACGCCTTGTTGGTTGGTTTGGTCAGCGTTGAGGCGGTCAGCGTTCGCTTGGCATTGCGGCGGTTTTTCTTTTGCGCCTGTTCAATCTTGTTGAATAGCTGGTTGAACTGCTTTTCATTGAGGCCAAGGCTGGCAAATGAGCCGTTATCCCGTTTTTCCGCTTCAAACTTCTTCGGCATAGGTTACAGCCCCATTTCGTCCATGAATTGACGCATAGAGCGGCGCACCCACGCTGCTGGTGGTAGTTTGATAGTTTGGCCAACGGGTAGCGGATTCATTGGATCGTCTACGTCACAAACCAGACTCACTAGCCAATCAAGCTCAACCGTGCCATAGGCGCGATAAGAGGCCAGATCGGCACGGTAGGTTTCATCAAGTCGAATGGTGTACTCAAACAGCTCGGTATTGCCCGAACGGTTGACGTATTCCATGACGATGGCAAAGAAATGTGCCCGTAGAATATCGTCCTCGATGTTCTCTGCTGAGAGGCGGGATAACTTACTCATTATTACCTCCCATACGATACTTACCGTCTGCGATTAGCCCCGTTTTAGCCTTAAACAGTCCAAACGCGCGCGAGGCCATTTCTGGCTCTTTCTTGGGCTTGCGTAACATGCCAAACAAGCTCTTAAGCGTTACCGTGTCGCTAAGGCTGTCTTGTGTGGCCGCATAGACCACAAACATAAGCGCGTAGGTATCAGGGCGCAGTTCTGACCAGTCGATGTTGTACATTGGCTTGCCATCCGTTCCCCGTACTTCTTCCACGATGGACGGCGACACTTCATAGCGGCCACCAGCATTAGGCGGGTAGGTGATAGAATTTAGGGATGAGAGATAGTTATAGGCTTCCATTGCCGACACAATGATCGGTCTGCCTTTTGCGTCCGGCTCGGATAAGCGAACGGCGCGCCCATACTTCGCAAAATAGGGCGTAACCTCGTCCACCAGCACAATAAAACCGCCTTTTTTGAGCTTTTCTAGCTTCTTAGGCAAGGTAAGTTTGAGGCTCATTAGAGAGCGCTCTAATTGCTGGCATTCGATGATATGGAGTTGGCCATCATCCACACCAGCAAGCATAATCCGTGGCTGGCCGGATGATAGAGTAAGTACAGCTATGCGCTTTCGTGCCATGTTGTGACCTCTAAGCGCGCTTTTTAAGATGGGGAATCTTGGTCAGTTTAACACCATTAACCAAGCTTTTTAGCCTCGTTAATGGTGTTTATATTAATTAATGTTCGGAATGCTTGGGATAAATATTTTCCAGTAGTTCAAGTGACAATCCCGCCAGCTTATAGACCTTAAACAACAGTTCTATCTCTGTACCGTTGTAGATCTTCCATTGCGCTTTACCGCCGTATTTCCCTTTCGCATGGAGCGGTATCATATCTGGATATTGCTCGCGCTTTTCTGCTTCCAGTAGTGTGTCGTGGTGATAACAACACAAGGGTAATACATACGCATGCGCCCGTTCTCCAACACGGCCAAACACATGATGTAAGGAAATCACCGGATTCTCTCGGCCATGCAGCCAACACGCGATACATGGTAAGCGGCCAATGGCATCCATAATGCGCCTTTCCTCTGCCGTTGGCGTTCGGCCTTTCAATCCCTTACTGGCGATCTTTTTGGTTGGTTTCTTCACTACAGGCTTTGCTTTTTGGCGCTCGATGCGCTGTTGCTGTTTGTCACGCTGCTTTTTCTGATATTCGGGATCATTTAAGCGCTCGATTTGGCGCTGGCGCTGACGCTCTTGTTGTTGTAATTGCTTTTTGAAGCGCTTCTCCCGTTCCTCGGGGTCATTCATCTTGGCGATTTGCTTTGCGCGCGCCCGTTCCATTGATTGTTTTTGCTTCTCTCGTCGTCTTTGAAGTTTCTCTGCTATTGTCAAAGCCATTAAAAACACCTACTATTTGTTTGCTCTTGTTTCACATTTGCTGGTGGAACATGAAAAGGCTGGTAACTCGAATTTGCTGATTCGAACTGTTTGCTAAGGCCAGCCGCAAAAAAACCGCGTTTATTCGCGGTTTTTTTGTACCTATCAAAAGTAACTCTCAATCAAAACCCGATGGTATGGCTTGCCGTCATCGTTACGCATCAGTTGCCCCAAACTGACGATCTTCATGAGCTTGCCCTCGTAGTCCCAAGGCTGATTTCGAGTTAAACACTCTTTGGCTCGTTTAAGCGCTGGCGAGCCAACTAAAAGATAAACGGCTTTGCGAGGTTTCACGCAGCATTCTCCGTAGCAATGTTTGAGGAAGTGATCATAGACAGTGAACGTTCGGCAAACTTAAGCTCTGCTTTGCGCATATCAATGTCGCGCTCTACATGCAGTGTGAAGTTGTCACAGAACACGCCTTTCTCTTTCTGGTGCGCGTTCAGCTTCTCTTTAAGTTGAGTGATTTCTTGATTGAGTTTTTCAATGTACGACTTGAAGTAAGTCTCGCTGCCGATTTCCAGCATCACCGATGCAGGACTACGAATGATAGACAGGTCATCGCATGTAGATTCGTTGCGTAAAAGGTTAAGAACACGCTCGCCATCTTGAGTTAAGCTGTAATTCTTGCGGTCTGGTTTACCGTCTTGCGCTTCAATTTCGTGTGACACTAAACCCTTTTCGGTCATGCGACCGAGTTCGCGGTAAACTTGCTGGTGGCTAGCTTGCCATGCGCCAGATTCAGGCATTGTTCGGTTTGTTAGGTCATAGCCTGTTTGTGTTCTCTGTTCAAGAATTGCTAGAAGTAGATTACCCAAAGTCATAGTTAGTTACCTTTTGTTATTGATGCCAAATTTCACCCGTATCCTCGTCAATAAATCCATGACATAGATACTCTCTACTTGTTGAGTAATGCGTAAGTCTTCCCTTTAACGCCTTTTTGTTGCGGTTGTGCCAGTGCTCGTATCCGGCAGTAAACGCATATTGGTTGTTGTTGTAGTCTGCATAATGCAGATCTGAGCCGTTGCGAGCCTCACTCACTCCCGCCGACCAGCTTGCTAGAAAATCGTCACGCTCATTGAGTTTGATAGCTTGTCGCTCATCATCATGCACCCCAAGTAACGTGATAATTCCTAGCCCTTGCATGCGGTCAATGACGGTCGTATCGAAATAGCCGATGTAGATTTCATCGTGCGGGATAAACTCTACTTGTAGTGGCATTTCGTAGACCGTTCCATCTAGCGGTAGAGCTTCCATAAGCTCTATGAGTAGGCTCAACTGGTTTTTTGGAATTGCCATTGGCCAGTGCCTTGTCTAGTTGTTTAACCACATCTGCACACATGGAAAAGCGAGGCATTTCATTTCGTATCGCTTTTTCGTCTGCGCCCTCAATAAAGGCTTTCGCCTCATCTGCACTCCCTAACACCCAACTCACACACACGTTTGCTACCGCGCCAGCGTTGCGGCTAATGGCCATCGATACTGTTGCTCCGTGGTTAGACAGGGCAATAGTGCCTTTGCTGGTATTGAACGTTTTTATGGTCATTTTCTACAAATGATTAAGTGTGTTCGGAATGAGGGGCGAGACTACCATATCAAAATTAAGATATGCAATAGCTAATTTACCCCTTAACATCAAAAAAATATATATTGATATAAAGCTGCGTGTTCGGAATAAAAAGTTGTTGCCATAATCCAAAGATGGGATTGGATTACGCCACAAGCAAACAGTTGGAGCCGTTTAAGAAATGAATCTAATTCACGGGTTTTGCAGCACTAATCCACTAATTAACCCTGATATGGTGCTAATACAGAGAGGTACATACGCCCACCAGCTAAAACGACTTTTCACTGACAGCAAACTACGTGTCGGTCATCTTTATGAGATGAAAACGACAGCAAGTAGCAGTGTTAAGTTTTGGGATTCACTCTCTGCTTATTTTGATGAGATTACTTACAAAGCAAAAGAAAGCTACACGGAGATTGATTCTCAATATCAATTTTTAACCTATCTAGCTGATGCGGTTTACTTGATTGAAAAAAAGGGCATTGATTGGGATGTCTCCATCCAGTCATTGATTTTGGACGATGACCAAACGCAAGAAACCCACGATCAACAGCTACGCAATATTAGCCACCTTCTGAAGATGACAAAGATGTACGCAGAACAGTTTTAACGATGCTGACGATCTACCCATTGGACGAATTTATTAAGGCAAATTTCCGAAGCAATTCGGAGTTTGCCAGGATACATGGCGTTGTTACTGACCAGCTCAAAGAGTGGCAAGAATGCTGCAAATTGGCTCGGGATATTCGTGACGTTCGCCACCTAGTGAACGTTAACGACATTGACCCTATGAAGATGACCCAAGCGCTATGTGATGAAGTGTTGGCGGTGATTGCCAAGCTACCACGAAAAGCAAACGGCTATTAACTTTCCATTGGCTGCCAGTTAGCTGGTGGCCATCCCTATCCTGATTTACGGCCACTTTAGATGAACGCCAACGGATAGATGCAGTTATAAACTCTGGTGTATTATGCACACCCTAACTACCCAAAAGATATACAGAAATGACGCCCTACAAAACTAAACTTGCTTCGCTTTTACTGTTAGTGCCAGCTTTGGCAATGGCTAAGACTGACGTTATCGATATACCCGCAGAACAGAACCGCTCATCGTCTTACAGCTGGAAGATAGATGAGGATACGACATTGACTATATCTCGATACTGCGCCCCTGAATGGGATAAGCTCCGTATTTTCGCATCTTACAGGCTTTGTTGCTTAATTCGATGAGAAGACATGGTAGCCCCATGTTGTTCAGTTCTTAAACAACATACTGAGTTTCAG
>NZ_JAWOTL010000013.1:0-150526 GCF_033338835.1 Vibrio sp. Vb0888 | reverse complement strand
CCAAATAGGCACGGATTTATCAGAGTTTATTTTAGGTTAGGGTGCATGTGCGTCTCTCACACCTTAACTGCGCGTTATACCGCAATCAATCATCTAACCTTTTCATGGCTTTACGGTAAACATCGCTACGTTCTCGTTTTCCGACTGCTAAGACGGTTACAATGATGACATCGTCTTCAACTTTGTAGACGAGACGGTAGCCCGATTGACGCAACTTAATTTTATACATGTTGTCAGCTCCAGAAAGTTTTGAAGCTGGAACATGTGGGTTATCTAAGCGCTCGATTAGCTTTTTCTTAAATTGTTGTTGCAGAGTAGAGCCAAGCTTTTTCCACTCTTTGAGTGCGCTCTTTTTAAAGTCGAGTTTATAGGTCATCAATATTTACCGAAATGCTCTCTTCAGATTCACGCTCTTTAGCGATAGCTAGTAGTTCAAGATCTTCGAGTCTGTCCATCATCATTTCGTACGCTTCGGCAGGTACGCAATAAAATGCTGGCTCATTTCGGTTTAATACTGCAACAGGTTCGCCATAAGCACTAGTTGCAACTTTCATAGGGTTAGCTTTCAATTCGGTAATGCTTGCAGCAACATCGGCTAAAATTCTAGTGGTCATATAATCGGTCTCTTAAGTGGTCTTTATGTTGGTCATTTTAGCCTCAACAAAGCGGTATAACAAGTTGCTTAAGAGTGATTCGCAACGCGTGGCATTTTTACTATGCGTCGGTTTATGTGTTTAAGGTATTATGCGGAGGCTAAGGTATTGCGTTGCTCACACCTTAGCAAGGCGTTATACAAATACAGGGATGAAAATGGAAATTACAGTTAAGAAAATATCGAAAAGGTCTCTTTTCAAAATGCTTTTTATCGGCTTTAGCTTAAGCTTCTTTGTTTTCTTTTTAATGTGTGGCATCGCATCCATATTTGGTGCGGAGACTGTAAAGTGGGAAGAAACACCAGTAACGGGTGTATCAGGTCTGTTACTAGCATTAGCAATGTGGCCAATATTTAGTTTTTTCCTAGCGTTGTTTATGTGGTGCTTTGTAGCATTTGGTTTGTGGATTTACTCTTTAGCTAAACCTCTTAACCTAGTCTTTAAAGAGACCGCAGAATCCAATTAACCATTTGTATAACAAACTGTTCAAGAGGGATTCGCAACGCGTGGCACTTTCACTATGCGTTGGTTTAAGTGATTAAGGTGGTGTGCGGTGGCTTCGGTATTGCGTTACTCACCCCTTAACAGGGCGTTATGCGTATCAGAGGATAAAATAAATTGTTCAAACATATAGCTGTACTACTTTCGATAATTCTTATGACATTCGGTACTTACCTATCTAAGTTCGGAGTTCCTGATGATGCTTCATCTTGGGCAAATTTGGGGTCATTTTCTGCTGGTACAGCTGCTGTTTTAATAGCCCTTTATGGTGTCATATATACGATTTGGCAGCATAGGAGTGGCAAGACTAAATATACAATCGAAGCTCATGTGCGATTGATGAGAACCTATAAATCTGCTCATAGCGGTGGTTACACAAACAGGGGTATGAGTTTTTAAAATGGCTGTGGCCTAATGCTGTTTCACAGCTAACCAGAGATGGAAAGGCAACAGTTGATGACATTTTAAAGAACTCAAACTTAAATGAGATGGCTCAATGGAAGCGCAGTCTTCTTAAAGTTGCACGCAAATTAATAGCACAGTTTGTGAATGAAATGAGTAGAGAAGAACTCAAGTTAGCATGGTTATATTGCTTAATAGATGAGCTTCCAAAAGAATACAAAAATGCAATAGCACCCAAATGGACTGAAGTCCCTTTGTCAGATAGTGAAAGAAGTCTTTTTGACGCGGTAAAAAACGCATAACAAAGCGTTTAAGACGGATTCACAACGCTTGGCAGTTTTGGTTTGAATCGGCTTTAGTGTTTACGGCACAATAGTTTAGGTTGGGTGGTTGCGTTGTTCACCACTTAACGCAGCGTTATGTACCTAAGGGGTAACTGGAATTATGAGTGATTTTGTTCGTAAGGTTGGTGAAAACTGGAGTCAGATTGGTGCTGGCGCTAGTATAAAACGTCAATCAGCTGGTGCGACGAATCATGTTTTTCGTATCCAATCCTCAGAGACTTATTATCTTAGAAAATATAGTGTTCGCAATGTTGCTAAGATCAAGTTAGAACATGAGCTGCTGAGAAAGTTATCGCAAAATTTGAATACTATAATTGCCCCTGTTTTGACGCGCGATCACCACTCCTTTTGTAAAATAGGTGATGAGTTTTATGCTCTATTTCCTGAAGCAAAAGGAACGTTAATCGAAAAAAGTGCTCTGTCTGAGTTTCATGCTTTTCAGTTGGGAAAAGCCCTTGCTGACCTGCATGTTCAACTCGCTTCCGAGGTTGGAAACGACTTTCCAACAATTGAGCTTTCTTGGGATAAAAGTGCTTGGGTCGATAGACTACAAAAAATAGTCGCTGCTATTGAAACAAATAGTGAATTTGATATGAATAACTCGGTGCTACGAAGAGTAAAACAACAGCGTGATTATCTAGCTAGCTCAGAAGCTACGCACTCATATACCCCGTTAACAAGCAGGCAATTAATCCACGGCGACTTTCATCATTTCAATGTCTTTTTTGATTCTAATTGCACAGTAAGCGATGTGATCGACTGGGATTTAGTGCAAAACATGCCTCCTGGTTATGAGTTGGCGAGAGCATGCATGTATATGTTCGATTTGGAGCTTCATAGGTCATTAGCTTTATTAAAAGGCTATCTGTCTGTCAAGCCTCTATCCCGATTAGAGCTTAACGATGGAGCAAAGGCGTGGGCTGTTTACGCCGACCACCATGTGTGGGCTTTGGAGGAAGTATTTTTAAAAAATAATACAGCGGCACAGAAGTTCATACCTCAAAGGGACTTTATCCCTTTTATGGAGCAGTGGTTCCAAATTGAAAGTGCCTTGTTTTGAGGCGGTACATAACAATCTGTTTAAGAGTGATTCGCAACGCGTGGCATTTTTACTATGCGTTGATTTTAGTGATTAGGGTGGTGTGCGATGGCTTCGGTAATGCGTTGCTCACCACTTAACAGAGCGTTATGTGTCAATGGGTTTCTAAACAGAGTGAGAAAGATAAAAATGCAGTTTATTTGGGAAGTCTCGGACGTAGAAATAGATACCTTGTTACCTCAGTGGAAATGGTTGCTTAATCCTACAGGGAAACCTTTGTATCTAACCATCATGGGTGACTGGCTATTTGGTGAAGTGGATGGCTCAATTTCATTGTTATCGGTTTTAGATGGTACCTATGAAACAATTGCTTCGGACTTTCATGAGTACAATAAAATGAATAAATCACAAGATTGGTGTGATAATGTCTTTTTAACTAGTTGGTATGACTTGGCGCTCGAACACGGGCTACAACCAAAACAAGACGAATGCTTAGGTTGGAATCTGCATCCAGTTATTGGTGGTGAGTTTTGTATGGAAAATTTGCAAGTATTTACTATGAAAGTATATCAATCACTAATGTCTCAGTTGCATTTTCAACTTCAGCACGCAAACACATAACAAACTGTTTAAGAGTGATTCGCAACACGTGGCATTTTTACTATGCGTTGAATTTAGTGGTTAAGGTGGTATGCGGCGGCTTCGGTATTGCGTTGCTCACCCCTTAGCAGGGCGTTATGTAGCCGCGAGAGGACGGTAAGTTAAAAGGATTTATATATGTTAAATATTCGGCAAGCTCGCATTGAAGATATCAGTGTTATCAAGAAACTACAGTTTCAGCTTAATGAGTATCATCAAGCAAATTTACCTGATGACTTTTTGTCACCGGAAGAAATTGAACAAAAAATAGACCTACACAAGATAATCAAAAGTGAAAGCTCGATTTTTCTGGTAGCCGAAAGCAAAGGGCAGTTAGTAGGTTTTGTTTTTGGTGAGCTATGGGTTCGTAAGTCTTGGACGCTCAAAGAGCGAAAGATCGCAAACGTTGAACAGATTGTTGTGGATTCATGCTTTAGGAGTCAAGGTGTTGGAGTGGCGCTAATAGAGGCATTTGAGGAAAGGGCTATTTCTAACGGCGGAGAAGAGCTGTGGTTAGAAGTATATTCTTTCAATGAATCAGCTCTAGCTTTGTATCGCAAAGCTGGTATTGAGCCCAAGATCCAAATTGGACAGAAAGCACTAACCTGAAAGTCGGCTACATAACAAATTGTTCAAGAGTGATTCGGCACGCGTGGCATTTTTACTATGCGTTAGTTCTAGTGGTTAAGGTGGTATGCGGAAGCTTAGGTATTGCGTGCCTCACACCTTAACAAGGCGTTAATTCCCCAGAGGAAGCAATCAATCCGTAGGGAATTTTTGTTTCTGGTGGAGTACACGCATAACTCGGATGATATCTCCCTCGACCCAGTAAGAGATAATCATCGAAATCTCAGGAATAATGAGTAATCGTCCGCGGATACCATCTCGTTGTACGCCCATTAAAGGTTGTTCAAGCAAGTTTTCTACTTTTGCTTCAATGAGGTTGTCAGTTTTTTCTGCCGCATCAGGGTTGAAGTCATAGAGAAACTCGAAGATCTTTTCACGATCATTAAGTGACTCTTCTTCCCATAAAATCATTGCTTACCTCGATTACGGATTCTGGCTTTGCGCTCTTCCATTCGAGATTTAGCATTTTGGTGCTCAACGAAAACGGACTTTCCTGAGTCAAACTTCTCAAATGCTAGATTTACTTGTTCAGTTAGCCATGCATCGTGAGACAATGTTTTTCTTTGTTGTTCAGCAAGTTGCTCAGTAAGTTCACGGCATGCGTCACTCAGAGTGCGACCTTGGCTCTCAGCCATTTGTTGAGCTAGGCGTTTTGTTTCTTCATCAACACGAAATTGAATTCTAGTGTCCATGATTTATTCCTTTGTTGGTGTGTGTACAAATGTTAGCACTAGGCTTTGAGATGGGCAACTAACAAACAATTTAAGAGTGATTCGGCACGCGTGGCATTTTTACTATGCGTTGGTTTAAGTGAATAAGGTGGTATGCGGGGGCATCGTATTGCGTGCCTCACACCTTAATTGGGCGTTATGTGCTTATGAGGAAAATTGACATGGAAGTGATAGAGGCCAACCCTGATTTGGCCCCAATATTAGCGAGTTATGCGAAAGAATGCCTAGAATCGGGTATTCCAAAATATTCGGGTGTGGAGCAAGATCCGACAGCTTATTTGTCAGGTTTGGTCGAACGTTCAAAGGCAATCTCTGAGTTACCAAAGGGATATTTACCTAGCACAACTTACTACTGTGTATCGAACTCCGAAATTTTAGGTGCAGTCCGAGTTCGCAAAGGTACTAATGCCAACGTAGAAAATGTCATTGGTCATATTGGCTACGAAACTAGACCGTCAGCTCGTGGTAAGGGTGTAGCCTCATTTCTGCTTTCTTGGGTGCGAGACCATGTTGTCACTGATTCAGTTATTGTTACTTGCTCAATTGACAATCCCGCATCTCAAAAGGTCATCGAAAACTGTGGTGGTGAATACCTCGGTAACTACACAGATGAGATTGAGGGTACGGTAAGGCGCTACCGTTTAGCACGCACATAACAAAGCATTCAAGAGTGATTCGCAACGCTTGGCAGTTTCGCTTCGCTCAAGTATAGCCAAGCGCCGCTCACACCTTAATGCGGCGTTATGTGCTTTGGGAGAAAATGGAAATGGATATTCCCGACAGATTCAAAAATGTAAGATACGTTTCATCCCGCATTCCGGGTTGCAAAGATGATTCAGACTTAACGCTTGGAGCTAACTGTCAGGTCTTTGCTTATAACCTGCTCAGAGACTTCGGTCTAAATCCACCTAACTACCGTTCTAGTGAATGGTGGGATGAGTGAGGTGGTCACTGAGTTTAAGCCGCTAGATATCATGATGTACAACGACTCTACTGACTCATACGGAGCACACGTTGGGGTGTATGTCGGTAATGGACTCGTCTACCCCCTTTCTTTATCCAATGGCGTACCCATGTTTGAGCGCCATTTAGACTTACTTCAACAAAGTAAGTATCAGTTTTTATTGGCGCTAAGCGTATAAAACAGTTTGGTGCATAACGTAAGTACGCACATAACAAACTGTTCAAGAGGGATTCGCAACGCGTGTCATTTTCACCATGCGTTGATTTTAGTGATTAAGGCGGCTTGCGGCGGCTTTTGTATTGCGTTGCTCACCCCTTAGCTGGGCGTCAGCCTTATTACGGGGAATTGGAGCCCTCAGCAGAGGACTCCCGATATAAATCACTGTTTAAAAACGTGGTCTAAAACTGCAATATGATACGCATTTACTTGTCCCCAACGTTCATCAGGAACTTTATTGATCTTACCTCCAATTTTTTGGGTGTAAGCTCTAGCTTCCAAACCTTTAGCTTTTGCTAAGGTCAGAATGATTGGGATATTTTTAGAGTTACAATAAGCGATAACTGTGTAGTAATCCTTATCTCCAAATTTATGCTCTAATGCAGCATTTGCCGCTTTAAATGCATCGTCGGCTTTTTGATTGGCTTTTGTAACTTCGGCATTTGTTCTAGAAATGTGAGCTTGTGTATTTAACTGAGCCTTTTCTAAGTTGTTAATTCGTTGGTCATGTTGAACTAGCAAATTAGCTTGGTTTAATAGTTGCTCCGCCGATGATAGTACTCTCTGTGCTTCGAAATATGCATCTGCCAATTGTTCTTGGACTTGCCATGAAAAATCATCGGTAAATGCTTTTACCAACATTGAGTACCCACGTTGTGTAATTAAAATAATTCCAGATGGCGGAATAGGGTGTGGGTAAGAAGCTGCAAATGCTTGGTCCGTAGGCATTGCTATGAAGTAGTGTTTGTTCTTAAGCAACTTCGATTGGTTTGCAGTAAAAATGTTGTAAGTAGTGTTTTGAGAAACTCTATGTTATTTGTCAATGTTCCACAAGGTTAGGACACGCTCGGAGTTAAACTCAACGACAGGGATCGTAACCAAAAGGTCATTAATACTCAAAGGTCAAATATGGATATTTACCCAGAAATCGAATTATCTAAAGCGCAGCATAATGCAATTGAAGCGCTTAGAAACCAGTCGTTTCCTGAACACCAAGTTACTCGCTCTTACTATAAGCAACTCCCGCATATGAGAGTTCTGAATTACGAAGGTGATCAGTTAGTTGGTTACATGGGATTAGACTACAGAGTTGTTCGCGTTGGTGATGAAATTTATAAAGTATTAGGTGTGAGTGACTTTTGTGTCGAGAGCAAAGTTCAAAGACAAGGTATTGGCACAACAATGTTGTCTCAACTCAGCGAGTATGCGTCCACTAAAGATGTCGACTTCATCATTTTAGTCTCCGATTTGGAGCGTTTTTATGTGGCTAATGGTTATCAGCGCCTTAACTCTCTAAGTTCTTGGTTGCGCGTTCATGAACATAAAAATTACGGTGTTGCTGTAGAGCAACTAGATGATTTATATGTTAAACCTATCAGCGGCAAAACTTGGGCTGTTGGCCATATAGATTGGTTAGGGTATATGTACTAGTCTGTAGTGGGCTAATAAGTTGTTCAAAAAGAAATACTACACATAGCATTTCCAATTAGCGTTTCTTATACCTTACGGGAGCGCTTTCCCACAAGGAGCAATATGTGATTGTAGTAGCAAGGTTTTCTTTTCCTCATGAAGCTCATATTGCGAGAGCAAGCCTAGATAGTGTCGGAATAGAAAGTTACATCGCTGACGAGCACACGGTAAATACTCAGTGGCTTTATTCAAATGCAATAGGCGGCGTCCGTCTGATGGTGGCCGAAAGTGATGCAGAAGATGCGAAACAAATACTTAGTAGCGATTTCTCAGAATCATTGGGAAATGAAGTTGACGTTGATGAAGAAAAAGACGTTTGCCCTAAATGTGGTAGTAAAGATCTATTTGCATTTACAAAAGGTAAACGCCCAGCTTTCTTAGTTTTTATTTTACTGGGTTTTCCACTGTTTTTTTACAAGCATGGTTATAAGTGTAAGCAGTGTGGGGAGTTTAGTGAAAAACTTTAAATCTTCAGATAACAAGGCATTAAAGAGACAACTTGTACTCGTAGTATTTTTACGATGAGTTAGGTCTAGTGCCTATACAAGAAGTCAGAGTTACTGCTTGCTTACAAGCAAAGCATTATACGATAGTGAAGGAATAACATTGAATGAGTGAAATTAAAACAATAGAGCAGTTAAAAGAAATTTACGCAGAGCCAAGTGCGAGAGCTAAAAATAAAGCTCTGCCTGTGCTGGATGTTCATGCGATTACATTAATTAATAACTGCCATTTTGCAGTTCTAAGTACCGCTGATTCACAAGGGCATATCGATCTTTCTCCTAAAGGAGGGGAGCCTGGCTTCGTAAAAGTTTTAGATGAATCAACATTGTTGCTCCCTGATAGCTCGGGGAACAATCGTATCGATAGTCTAAAAAATATCATTAGTAACCCCAAGGTAGGGTTGTTATTGATGGTAAATGGTATTGATGAAGTGCTCCGTATTAAAGGAATCGCAAGTATTCACACCGACGCCAACTTGATATCTGCTTGCCCCGATGGAAGTAAAGATCCTAAGGTTGTTATCAAAATAGTCATAGAGAGTATGTACTTTCATTGTGCGAAAGCGGTGATGAGAGGGAAACTTTGGTCTGATGACTATAAAGTAAATCGCTCAATTCTCCCTTCATTAGCTCAAATCTTTAAAGATCAACAAAAGTTAGAAAGTAAAGCGCTTAATCAAGAAGAAATGTTGAAATATTACCAATCTAGCCTTTAGAACAAGCGTGGTAATATATTGAAAAGATAGAAAAATCAGATTCGACCGTACTATGCGGAAGTATGGATTAGGTTTAGTGGGGATGTTACTGTCTCAATAATGTTAGTTCACCAATAAGCAATTGTTAGTCCAAATTTTAGAATGAAAAATGCAGAAAAATTTACTCTAGAAAATTACGTTTTGGCTAGTCCGGGAGTTAGGTGTGTTGGACAAATGATTGATCTTTTTGTCAGTTTTAGCATTTTTACTCTCGTTTTATGGGTCGGCTTAGAAATCGGTATTGAAAAAGAGCTTGTGCGCGCTACAGCAGTAACTGCGACTGTATCGTATTACCTTTTTTCTGATTGTTTACCAAATGGTCAAAGTGTGGGTAAAAAACTTTTGGGCATTGCAGTTATAAGTGCAAGAACGGGTAAAAAGTGCAATATTTTTCAGTCGCTCTTTCGAAATGTTATTACTCCATTCTTCGGTTTTATTGACTCAATTTTCATTCTTGGTAAAAAGAGGCAACGTCTCGGTGATAAGTTAGTGAGAACGGTGGTGGTAGTGCACTAGTTTGTGATAGCGCTGAGGACTAGGGTTCAAGTCGGGCTTTGTTTTCGTGGTGGAACAGCCTCGCTTAGGAGGTAGCGTTACTCACATACTTAATGTAGCGTTGTAAGAAAATTGGTATTGGAGTCCAAGTTTTATGTCAGAAAAAGAGAAAATGTTAGCAGGTGAGCTTTATGACCCAAGTGATGAAGAGTTATTAAAGTTAAGGTTGAGCGCTAGGTTACTAACTGAAAAATTGAATGCCACGTCCGTTGAGCATAAACAAAAGCGAGTTCAAATAACTAAGCGCTTGTTCGGCACAACAGGGGACGATATTCATGTTGAATCTTCTTTCAATTGCGACTACGGATCCAACATTCACGTTGGAGATAATTTTTACGCTAATTTTGGTTGTGTGATTTTGGATGTTGCGGAAGTTAAGTTTGGTGATAACTGTTTACTTGGGCCTCAAGTTGGCATTTATACTGCGACTCATCCCTTAGATCCTATCGAGAGGAACAGTGGTTTAGAGCTAGCAAAGCCCATAAACATTGGTGACAATTGTTGGATAGGTGGCCATGCCGTAATCAACCCTGGCGTAACACTTGGGAACAACGTGGTGGTAGCCTCTGGCGCAGTCGTTACAAAGAGTTTTAGAGACAATGTCGTTGTTGGTGGCAACCCAGCCAGAGTACTGAAGGAAATCGTCACTAAGTGATAATAAAGTATATGGACTATTTTGAGCCTGAGTTTAGGACTTGTGATCAACTCACCCCAAGCTTTGATGCGTTCAACGGTTACTTGTTGACGCACTTGAATGTCTAAAATTTGCTTCAATACAGAGTCGTTACACGTGGCGCTTTTGTCGTGCGTTGAGCTTGTTTAAAAGTCTCATACGAAATCATTTGTATTACGTGTCTCACACTTTTATTGGATTTTCGTCACCAATAACAAACCAAAAGGCTGACCCCAAAATGTTAGTAACAAAGATTGAAACGGAACGATTAATTCTAAGAGAGCTAGTTGAAGATGATGCAAGCGAATTGTTTGACATCTTCTCAGACCATGAGGTCATGAAATATTGGAACTCTGGCCCTTGGGTTTCAATTGAAGAAGCGCGGACATTTATAGCCAAGAGTACACAGGCCATGAATAGCAATACAGAAGTGACACTAGGCATCTTCCTAAAGAGCAATGGCCAACTTCTGGGTAAGATAATGCTGTTTAATCACGTGAAAGAGTCTAGGCGCGCAGAAATTGGCTTTGGCGTTAGTCGTCATTTCTGGGGTAAAGGCATTGTATTAGAGGCGGGAACTGCATTAATCGAACACGCCTTCAAAACACTGAATCTACGTCGAATCGAGGCTGAGATAGATCCAGACAATGCTTCTTCAGGTAAAGTCTTGGAACGGTTAGGTTTTATAAAGGAAGGTTTCCTAAGGCAGCGTTGGGAAGTGAATGGAGTAGTCTCAGATTCCGCAATTTACGGGTTGTTAGCTAACCCCTAGGCAGCGTTTAGTACCCGGCCTTAAAAGCATCTAATAGATCTAGCCTGCTCGTACTCAATACACAGCCTTACACTTGACGGCGAGGTTTCTTGAATTGACTTGGTGGTCACTGAATGTACTATCAAGGATAGGACTTACTGCAAGGATAGCAGCATGAGCGAGAAATTATTTTGGGTTAATCCCTACCAAACAGAACTTAACTCAAGAGTGACCAATGTAGACGGAAATAAGGTTGAATTGGACCAGACTATCTTCTTTGCAGAGTCTGGAGGCCAAGAGAGTGATAAAGGAACGATTAATGGTATTCCGGTTTTGATTGCTCAAAAGTTAGGTGTTCGACTTATTTACACATTGGAATCCTCTCCCAATTTTACTCTTGGTGACATTGTAACTACGAATATTGATTGGAAGCGTAGATACGCCTTAATGAAGCTACACTTTGCGGCTGAAGTGGTGCTCGAGATGTTTTATCAGCGTCGGGAAGGCATTGTTAAGATAGGCGCGCATATTTCTGAAAATAAGAGTCGCATAGATTTCGAGTGGTCTGAAAGTATTGGCCCGCTATTGAAAGAAATTGAAACTGATGTGCAAGATTTGATTAACTCTGATTCAGTTATTATTAGTGACTTTTCCGATCAAGAGAGCGAAAGAAGGTATTGGAGAGTGGATGGGTTTGCGCAAGTACCTTGCGGTGGCACTCATTTAAAGCGCACATCAGAAGTCGGCCAAATTCAATTAAAACGCAAGAACATCGGTAAAGGCAAAGAAAGGGTAGAGATAACCTTATGCTCGTAAGTCGATAGGGCATTAGAAATAGATTCCTAACACGTGGCATTTTAATTCATGTGAGATTCACATTTGCGATATGATGGTTGAGATTGAGGGCGTGTTGGCTACTTCTTAACGAAAGGTTACAGGGGCGAGAGGATGATATGTCGAAAGTAACATTGAAAGGCTTTATTTTAGTTCCGGAAAAGGATTTAGAATTAGTAAAACATGCGTTAATAACTCACAAAAGGCTCACGTTAGAAGAGCCGGGCTGCCTTACTTTTCTTGTGACTCAAAGCTCGACTAATCCTTTTCGTTTTGATGTCTATGAGGAGTTCGTCGACAAAGCCTCTTTTAAGCAACATCAGGAAAGAGTTCAAGCCTCACATTGGGGAAAAGTAACTGCCAATGTTAAACGTCAATACGAAATCTTTGAATGTGTGCATGACTAATCGAATCGGAGTGATTTAGAGCGTTTACGCTTTGTTTTTTAGGTTGTTCTACGCTCTACTATGTTGCTTTATTCATCTATTAACCTGGCTTAGTGTTCCTGATACTTTGCCGTATTAAATCTAGAAATTTTAATGGAAGTGTTATGTTTAGAGTTGTGTATGAATGGCGTGTGCCAAGTGAAAAAATGGATGAGTTTCAAAATATATGGCGTTCGACGACAGATTCAATTCATCAGTCAGTAGATGGGGCGCTTGGTAGTTTTATGCTTCGTGCTTACGATGTACCGGAAAAGGTTTTAACTATTGCCAAGTGGCGAACACGTGAAGACTGGGAGCGGTTTTGGGGAACTAGTAACCCAGAAAAAATGAAGAAGATGAGTGAAATTGCAGAGCGTATTTCAGTTGAACCATTCGATGAAATTGAAGATAGAACTAAGTAGGGCTAGAAGCAAACAACAGAAACGTTAAAGTGATGCCTAATGCACAGTTTGGCGGATAATATGAAAGACAACCTTAACGAAGGAATAGGGTTATGCAGATTTTAATCGTTGGAGGTAGTAAAGGGCTAGGAAGGTTCTTGGCTACGAACTTACAGGGTACAGAAATTTATGCGATTTCTAGATCAAAGCTAGTTGAGGGGGGAGTCGCCTCTGTTTGTATTGACGTTGATCCCGGTAAAAAACCAGATTATACGTGCTTCAAAGGTGTAGAGTTTGACATCATCGTTTATTTGGCGTCGATGTGGGGAGAGTCTTCAGAATTGACAACAAGCGAACTGATTGAGTTTATGAATGTTGGCCCGATTGGGTATCTTAATTTAGTCAATGAGCTTAACGCTTTAGGTTCACTTAACGATAAATGCAATATTGTATCTATTGGCTCTACAGCAGAGCTTTCAGAAAGTAGTGAATACCCTGCATTCGCCCTCAGTAAAAGATTACTCAAAGATATTTCTAGCCAGCTGCAAAACGTTTATCGTGATTACCGCTTTACTCACTTTACAATAGGTGGGATCGGGCATGCTGAAGAGGAACGTATTGAGTATTCGAGTGTTTTGGAGATTATAAATATGCTAACCAAGCTTGATCCAAACACATACCTTTCAAATATGCATATAAAGTCCAAGCTAGGAATGTAGCTCTCAAGCTGTATTACGTACCTGTTTCTATGGTTTGGCATCATGTGCATTCTTTTTATTGAGCTATGGTTATAACTCCAATGAAAGGAGTTTACTTATGTCATACATTGATGGGTTTGTCGCTGCAGTACCGACAGCGAATAAAGAAAAGTATATCGCACACGCAAAAATAGCAGCAGAAATGTTCAGGGAGTTTGGGGCCTTAAAGGTTGTTGAGACGTGGGGGAGTGAAGTACCAGATGGTGAGATCACATCATTTCCCATGGCAGTTAACGCTGAAAGCAACGAAACCGTTGTGTTTTCGTGGGTAGTCTGGCCTTCAAAAGAAGTTCGGGACTCAGGGTGGCAGCGGATCATGGCTGATCCTCGAATGAGTCCAGACAATAACCCAATGCCCTTTGATGGAAAGCGTCTCATTTATGGCGGATTTGATGTTATTTTGGAGCAGTAAAATACCAAAGAATCTCAACTCGATTCGTAACACTTGGTGTTTTAATCAGTATTACGCTTCTGATGTACGTTCAATAGAGTATTCCGCGATAAGTGTTGATAAAACTCCATTTGGAGGCTTAGAGTAAAAATGGAAGAGATAAATTATTCACTGATTGTCGTATCAGCTATCGCTGCCATCGCTAGCCCCGGACCTGCAACTCTTGCGATAGCAGGCACGTCAATGAACCACGGTCGGCGCTTTGGTGGGTATTTGGCTGCAGGTGTTTTAACGGGGTCTTTATTTTGGTCAACCTCAGCCGCTTTTGGTCTCGCAACCATACTCTATAGCAATGTTTGGCTTTTTGAAATTCTTAGATATTGTGGGGCATTTTATCTTTTATATTTGGCTTTAAAGTCTGTACATTCTGCCTGCAACATCGAGCAGCTAAAGTTACCCAAAACATACGTAACGACAAAGAAGGGTAACTACTTAACCGGAGTGTTAATTCACTTAACTAACCCAAAGGCTATTCTGTTTTTCGGTGCGCTTTATTCGATAGGGGTTCCTCCTAAGGCCAGTCCGTTGGAATTGTTGTCGGTCATTTTTGTTGTGGGGCTGGTTAGTGCTTTGGTTTTCTTTGGCTATGCTTTTCTTTTCGCGCATAAAAAGGTCAGACAAATCTATCTCAGATCCAAAGCAGTTTTTGAAGGCGTGTTCGCGTTATTTTTTGGTGTAGCAAGTATTAAGTTGCTGCTTAGTGAGGCAGGAAAATGAAGCACAAAAGGCTTGAAGAAATAAGAATAGATAATCTATCTGATTTGACGGTCTATTAAGTATACTAAGTAGCCGATTTGTTAACTTCCATAAGAGCTGCTGGCTAGAAAAAGCTTACAACCAAATGATGCTAAATATTATCATTCAAAGGGCTAACAAAGGCCCATAATTTAATTCGTATCACTGTTCATGATTGTGCTCTTCGCGCAGTGCTGTAGTATTAGTAACGTGTTGTTAATACGAAATATAACCAATTGAAACCTGGACGTTGCATTACTTGTAGTTCGATGAAATGTTATCCCGCAAGACGTTAATTTGGAGAAAAGAATGGATTCAAACTCACTATTATTATTTGTTGTCGCTTGTCTCGCTATCAACATGATTCCTGGACCTGATGTAATTTATATTGTTTCCAATACAATGAAAGGTAAATTATCTGCTGGGCTGAAAGCGGCTCTGGGGCTTGGTGTTGGTTACTTTTTTCATACACTAGCGGCATGTTTAGGTTTGTCAGCAATAATTCTGAGTTCATCTTTGGCTTTTAGCGTTGTTAAATGGTTAGGGGCCGCTTACCTAGTTTATTTAGGTGTTCAGTCATTACTGTCTATGTGGCGTGGAGAAAGTAAAATCGTTGAAAACAAAAATGTTGATAATAATAAAAATGTGTTTGTTCAGGGGGTTATCGTCAGCGTCTTGAATCCAAAAGTAGCGCTATTCTTTCTCTCGTTTCTGCCTCAATTTATTGATACGTCTGCAAGCTCAACATCAATGCAATTATTAGTACTTGGCTTGCTGTTCAGCGTACTTGCGACGACATGTAACGTTTTGTACGCATCTGTGGGTAATTGGGTATTTAGTCGTCCACACTCTCAGCGTTATTCAAGAACTCTTGAAGGTGTTTCAGGTATTCTACTTATCAGTCTAGCGAGTAAAGTGGCATTTAGTGATCGTTAGATACAGGGCATTTTATTCTCGTGATTATTATATGGCTAATGTTTGCTCAATCCATACGTTAAATGAGTGCTATTGCATAGGTTGAATCACAAATTTCAAAAATACCAATAAGTGAACGTATTTATTTATAGTATGGTTGGCGCGATTTTATCGTAGCTAGGTTAATAACATGAAAAATAAAGTAATTCTGTGTTCCGCATTCCTTTTGGGTTTGTCAGGTTGTGCTTCTGTTCCTACTGTTGATTCGACAGTATCAAATCAAATGAAATCATTTGAAGCACCTCAAAAGGGGAACGCAGGGATTTACATTTACCGAGAAGATGCTTTTGTCGGAGCAGCACTTAAAAAGTATGTTTACGTCGATGGGGAATGTATTGGTGAAACCGCTCCTGGTGTATTCTTCTACCATGAGGTCGAAGGCAATAAAGAACATCAAGTAAGTACAGAGTCTGAGTTTTCTGAAAATCACTTAACTATCTTAACGGAAGAGGGCCGTAATTATTTCGTTAATCAATACATTAAAATGGGTGTATTTGTTGGTGGTGCGGGCGTAGAACTCGTAGACGAAAGCAAAGGTAAAGCAGAAGTACTAAAAGTCGACATGGCAGAAAAAGGAAACTGTTCTTCGATCTAGTTTTACTAACAGACGCTTTTTAGATTAAAAAACACATTATCAATGTAACCCAACGCTTGATGAGATCCATTTAGCGTTGGGTTTTGTATTTTTGGCAAACAGTATACCTATTTCAGACCGCATGATTTGCCACCTCCTAGCTTGAGCCCACTTATTGTTCAAAGAATCTACTTGTGAAACGTTAATTCTCGAGAGGATTTCGTAGGGAGCAATCCTACATACGCGATTAACTGATATGTCATTCCATCATTAACCTTGTCGAGTGTATTGCTAAACTAGGTAGCGGTGTGTCTCCTCTCATTAAACAAATAATAGGTATATCAGTTTTAGCTTCTATCCCTTTACATCATGTACTCGGAGCGCAATTTAAAATCAAAGGACTAACGCCAAGATTAGAGAAAAATCTTGAAAATCACCTTACACCACTAACGAAACTCTCTGTTTCAAACATTACCTCAAATCGACTAACGCAGGTGGTTAATAACGCATTAAACCCTTATGGCTACTATCATTCCGAGCTCAGAGTTCAGAGATCCGAGAATGATCTCATCACGCTTGAGGTCGACGCTGGGGAGGTGATGTTGGTGGCAAAATCTAACCTTGCCGTGTCGGGGGAGGCCTGTAACGATCAGGATTTCATCGAACTAATCAATCAAGCTCAACTTAAACAAGGGCAGCCGTTGCTTCATTCTGAGTACGACACACTAAAACGAAACTTGATTTCATTGGCTCAGCAAAAAGGTTACTTAGATGGGCGTTTTATCGAATCGTCTTTGGAAGTCATTCCAAGCTTGAATCAAGCCCATGTGAATCTGCATTTCTCTAGTGGTTCTCGTTACCAATTTGGAGAGCTCTCTGTCCTTACGTCGGGTATCGAAACGGCACGAATAGAAGCGATGAGAACGTTTGAGGGGGGCGACGATTTTGATACTTTGAAATTGAGTCAATATCAGGCCGATCTCTCCAGTACTGATTGGTTTCGCAGTGTGATTGTGAAAGCGGATTTCGAGGCGATATCCGATGGTCATAAGGTGCCGATAGAAGTGCTCGCAGAGCCGAGTTCACGCAATATTGTGCAAGTCGGTGGTGGGTATTCGACAGACTTGGGATTACGCGCTTCGCTAAACTGGACCAAGCCTTGGTATAACGCACGTGGACACAGTTTTGAGGCACAAGCGTACGCTTCCAAACCGGAACAATCGCTATTACTTGGCTACAAAATTCCCACCCAAAATGTCCTGACGGATTACTACGGGATTCAGTTTGAATCTAAGCATGTCGACTATCGAGACACATCGAGTTTTTCCAATGGTTTATCGTTTGAAAAACACTGGCAGTTAGACAGTGATTGGCAAAGCACCATGCACGTTCGTTATTTGCAAGAAAGTTATCGACAAGCGTCGGAGAATAACGAATCACAGTTGTTATTTCCGGGGGTGACATTTTCACTACTTGATCGCAAGAACGATCAATTAGAAGTAAAGCACCGTCACGTTTACTCATTGGAATACTCAGACCCTAATTTTTTCTCCGATTCTCGTTTGCTGCGTATTGAAGGCAACAGTGTGCTGTCTTGGGATATTAGTGAAAAACACAAGTTTCACTTTCGTTCCAATGTCGGTATTAATGTCGCTGACACTTTGAGCGATATTCCATCATCATTACGTTTCTTTGCGGGAGGTGATGGCAATCTTCGTGGTTATGGTTATGAATCCATCTCTCCGAGAGACGAAAATGGCGATTTAACGGGTGCTCGTTACATGTTTACTGCTGGGTTGGAATATCAATATCAGGTCTACAGCCAACTGTGGCTTGGGGCATTCTATGATGTTGGTGATGCCTTCAACGATAGGGTGGATTGGAAAAGCGGTACAGGGCTGAGTTTGATATGGAATTCAAAATACGTGCCCGTCAAAGTGGATTTTGCTTACGGTTTAGATGCTCCGCAAGGAGACCAATTCCGTGTTCACTTTTCGCTAGGCACGCAGTTTTAGCGGACATTAAAAAGGCTCTCATCCTTGCAGATAGAGAGCCTTTTAAGTCTTGATTGTTTAGAGTTCGAACTCACCATTCAGTTTCTTGAATATCCAGTTAGGCGCCTTATGCCATACACCATAGTTTGGATTCTTAGTATGGGTTTCATTCATTGATTGCCACTGAGTTTGGCCTTGTCCATCTCGAGATACTCGCCAAAACAGTTCATCTTTTTGTCGGGTTAAGTAGTGCATGACATGTTCTGCAAAGGCTTCGCTTTGGACCAACACACCAAATTCCACATTGAGGAAATCCGATCTTGGGTCGAAGTTTGATGAGCCGATATAAGTTAGCCGATCATCGAGTATCACCGTCTTGTTGTGATAATAAGTATCCGCATGGAAGTAATGGTCATCATTTTTCGCTTGGTTTTTGTACTCAAGTATATGAACGCCCTTATCCAACAGGGTTTGGCGATGTTTCTCGTAATAAGCCGGAATAAAGCCAGAATCATTAGAAGCAGACGAGTTCGTCATTAACGTGATGTCCGCTTTTTGCTCCACCAAGGTATCAATAAAGGCAAATTCACCATCACTCGGTACCACGTAAGGCGTTGATATCACTGCTTTGGATGCAGTGGTTGTTTGTTGCCAAACTTGGTGTTCTGCCCGTTTTCTAAAGTAGGGTTTGTTGTTTTCTAACTTGTCTAATGAGTCGAAAACGGGGGTGACTTGCGCAGCAATGAAGTCGGGACTGGTCAGTTTTTTAACCTGTTTTTCAACTTCAGCCAGAATGATGCTTTTGTCTTTCTCACCTTTATTAAGCGCTTTAGTAAACGCGGAATAGTTTGGGGTAACGTTAACGATGTTTTCTATTGGCGTGACATGCTCGCTGTCCCAAAGTTGTTGGTAGTTCTGGGCGAACGCTCGAATAATGCTGCCTTTGAACAAGACATCCTTATCAAAGAAGTTGGCTTTGCGGCTGTAACCAAAATAGTCGTCGCCAATGTTACGTCCACCTAGAATCATCCATTGATGGTCGACGTTGAAGTACTTCTCGTGCAGACGATTGTCCAAACGTTGTTGGTGAGTAGAGAAGTTGACGACGCGACCAATCCAACCTGACTTACGTGAATCAAACGGATTGAATAAACGAATTTGAATGTTGTCGTGAGCGCTGAGATCAGCAAGCCATTTCTCGTTAAAAATCAATAAATCATCGAGAGTGAGTCGAACTTGCACGCCTCGATCTGCTGCTTGTTTGAGTTCATTGAGTAGCATCAAACCAAGCGTGTCACTCTCCCAAGAAAAGTAAGTCATATCGATGCTTTGCTGAGCGTTTCTTACCAGTTCAACACGACGAGCAAAGGCTTCTGGAGCGGTAGGAATTAAGTAAACTTCGGCTTGATGCTGAGTAGTTTGCCAATTGGCTTCAAAATCCGGTTCAACTTGAGGGTAGGGCTGGGCACAGCCAACCAACAGCGCGCCGAAGATAAAGAGTAGCAGAGCACGAATGGCGTTAGGAAACATGAGTAAACCTTCCTAATTATGTTCAAGGAATAAGGATGAAAAAAGCCAGCGAACTGGCTTTTAGGTATTCGGTAACGAGTTTTTAGTGACTGAAGATAACGTTACATGTGACTCAGAATCAGCCCAAGTTCCTCGAGACCATTGAGGCGACCTTGGCGCAGTTTTGGATCGATGCCTGAGTGATGAGCATTGTCCCAGTCTTGCGTGGATTGAATACCGCCATCGTTATCGATCAGCAGTACTCGATCAGTCGCGCTGTTGTATTGGAAGTCTTCAAATAAACGTTCGCTAAACCACATACGAGAGAGCTCGTTCATCATTGCTTTGTCTTTGCTACCTGGACGAACACTTGAACCATCAAGCTTTAATGCTTTATTAAACACAAATGGTAATTCCGATGCATTGCAAGCGCCGACAATACAACTGATGCTTTTGAGTAAATCGCCAACGTCGAGATCGCCATTTTCACCTTTGGTATTGTAAGTCCATACGTTGAATCCAGGTTTGTAGTCAAAGTAGTAGAAGCTTGGCGTTGCCCCTGTTGCTTCTTCAGTTGAAACTTTATGACGGTTTGGACCCGTGAAGAGCAAATCATGCAACGTGGTTTTGAATTGCTGCATGTTTTTGGTCGCACCATTTAGTTCGCTTTCATCGTTGGGGAAGAAGTCAGCCAGAGCAAGTAACTCCGTTGTTGAATCGGAGTTCCCCAAACCGAAGAACAACTTAGTCATCGTCTCATAAGCGGTGCTAGGCAGCAGTTCCAATAAGTCAGAAAGATCGAGTTCAATCGAAGCTGAATCGTTGAGTAATGAACGATATTCGGTGCGTAAACGGTTTAAGTTCGTTTCCGATTCTAGCCACTCCACCATGTATTCGACGATTAAGTTTTCGTCACCACTTTCAATGATTTCTGGCGCTTCTTGGCTCAAGATTTCAATAATAGTTGGGATCAAAAATGTCAGGCTCGGCAGCATGCCTAGAGTATTGCTTTCTGCACTGTTTGAGCCAATTACCGTCGGTACGATCCATTCACTCTCAATCGCTTGTTCAGTAAAGTGATAGCCTGGAACTTCTTTCACTAGAAACGCTGGTGGGCGATGCTCGATGTAAGGCGCAAATGGCATCAACGTAGCTAATGGGCTGTTGTCGCGTGTTGGACTGATAACCGGAATATTCGCAGCGGTCAGTACCCAGTTTTTGAGACGCTGAATAGGATCAAGCATCTCGCTCTGTACCTTCATAACCTCTTCAAGTGGTAGTAACGTCAGATCTTCAACGCTTTGCTCTGGTCTTTGGCTCTTGGCAACATCGTAACTTTTATATTCAAAGCCGTAAGCGTTGCTTTGCATGATGGCACGTTGAAAGTGCTCACCTGCGATTGCAGCATCGCCTTTTGATTGCTGTAAAATTCCTACCGACATGGCACCCGCACCTTGACCCATGAGTGTCACATTCTGCGGATTGCCGCCGAATGCCTCTATGTTTTGTTGAACCCATTCAAGCGCGTGTTTTTGATCACCTAGGCCAAAGTTACCGCCCTCAGGGTTGTCCAAACCATCGACCCAAACACTGCCCAGCAAGCCCAAACGATAGTTAAAAGTAACAGCAATAAACGGGTTACCATCGTCAGCACCTTGTGCAACCACCATATCACCATGAATCAGCGGTTCTGAGCCCGCGCCGTATTCAAAGTCTCCACCGTGAATAAAGACATAAACTGGCAAATCTGCGTACGCTTCTGTCCCGGCTGGTCGCCAAATGTTTAGATTCAAACAATCTTCTGACTGCGTTTGTGTGGTGGTTTTTAACTGCGGACACGCATCACCGAACTGAGTCGCATCAATATCGCCTTCAAGTGGGGCCACAATGCTGTGTTGAAAGCGGTCTGCTTGCGCAAATTGGATACCTTTGAACGCCTCTACCGCTGCCAGTTTTTCATCCGCATCAAGGGGTGTGATGACAAGGGACTCTTTAGTGGCTTGAATGGTCGCATCACCAATTTCCAAAGAGATTTGCTCTGGCGGTAACGGTTGTAATGGCTCCGGATCGTAAGGAACGCTAGGTTTACTTGAATCATCACCACAAGCCGCTAAGGCAAGAGTGATGGTAATGGCTAAAGTTGAGCGATTGAGTAAAGTCATTGTTATGTCCAAAAAGTCATTTGGTGCGTACACCGAAAATGTTAAACGGCATCTAACAAGCGACGTCCTGACGCTTTGGCATTAATCCGTGAATGGTTGGATGGCTTGTTGAATTGATGGCTCAAATGGTAGGACATCGGCGACAGTTTCAGTAATCGCCTTTGTAGGATGCAGTCCTACCATCGTATAGGGGCGGGCTCTTCCTGAGAGCTAGAAACGGTAACCAAGATTTAAGGTCACTGACTCTCGAGTTTCCCCTTTGTTATAGAGAAAGGTCAGGTTGTAGTTTTTGCCGATTTGCTTATTGAAACCAGTCAAAAACGCCCATTGATTAAGATCTACACCAATGTCGTAATCGAATTCGATATCACCGCTTTTTACATGCCCGTCCATTCGAGCGTCCAGTCCTTGATATTCTGCTCCGACAAAGAACTGCGTGCGATAATCGACAAGTTGATAACCCAACATCGGCTGTACAGTAACAATACCATCGCCCCAATCATCTAAGCCCTTTAAGCGAGTTTGCGAATAGGTACCAGTGACAGAAGCAAAGAATTCTTTATAGCCAACCGAAAGGGTTGTACCTATACCACGAAGGTCATATTCCAAATGCAGCGGCACGTCTAGGCGTCCGCGACTACAAAGTGCAGATAAACCATCGCAAAACTTATCACCTAATCCTGGCAGTTTATCGTTCAGCTTATCTTTTATGTACTGGCCACCTTCACCCGTGTAGGCGGCATCAACATTGGCATCGACATTAACTTTTCCGATGTAACCAAATACATTCCAAAATGGCAGGATGTTTACATCGCCACGAAGCGTCATGCTCTCAGCACTCACGATGCCGACACTGTCTTCGGGATCAAATAGTTCATTAAGGCCGATGCCTTCAATCGTGAAATCATTAAATGGAATATTCATATCTTGATTTCGATACGCTAGCGATACACCAAACGGCAGAGGCAAATCGATACCTTGACGACGAACCATATCACCCATTAAAGGAAAAACGCGGTCTAGCTTAACACTGGCTTCTTGCATGCGTGGATCAGAGACCTCATTCAAGCGTTTTTCGTCTAGTACTTGCACGCCAAGCTTATCTTCATAAATCGCTACCGGTTTTACGCTGCTCATCATTTCGAGGGGGTTATTTTTCTTTGAACCAACTATCTTGGTGTTTTTACTGGCAATCGCAATTTTGCCTGATGTTAACTTCTGGAAGAGGATCTCTTGATCGTAAGAATCCACTTGGTAGTTGTGATGTGTGAACGGTTTATCGTTGGTAATGACCATACGTTTCGGTTCACCATTAACCAACTCAATATCAACGCTTAAAAAGCGGAAGTAGGCGATATCTTGAGGAAGACCGTATTTTGAGTAATTAAAACTGATGATCACATTACCGTTCTGATCCTCTTTGGCTCTTACTGATGACGGATCAAAACTCTCTGCGTAGTTTCGAAGGCGGTATTCTGTTCGTGTGAAAGCTTCGATCTCATCAAGTACTTTTTCATTTTCATCGAGTTGTTCAGGGTTGTACTTGATACGCAGATCAATGTTGCCTTTGTTATCGGTGTTCTTAACCAAGTAGACGGACGAATCGCGAACGCTATCACCGATTTTAACACTTCGGTGGGCATGCTCTACCAAATGCTCGCCTTGAACTAGAGAGCTGATGGCCAGTTTTGGTAAATCATGACTGATACCGTATTTGTCGAACAGCGCTCGGCCTTGCTCGATTACTTCGTTGTAGGTCGTCGTCTCTTCAGCGGCGAAGCCAAAAGTGGGGGTAGTAAGCATTAGTGCGCTCGCGAGCACAGTAAGAGAAGACGTCTTGCCGGCGCGTAATTCAAAAAAACTCATGACAGTTTCCACTCTGAATAGTCTCAAACCTTCGAGACTCAGACAGTTAATGTGTCACTGAACTTCTTGTTCAGTTAGATAGATATGTTTGCTGTGATTGACGTTGTGAATGCATGGTTTTCGATTGCATTTCGTGAATCAATGAGAGGATTTTATGAGGTGAAGAGAAATCCCGTTAATCGCTTTTGATGGATACTATCCTCGCTTTATGGGTGAGGCAGGAATAGGGTAGTGAACAAAGCAACAAGCCCCGCAGAGCAAAAGCAATGCGGGGCTTTAGTTTCAAGAACGGAGGTGACGCTTAGACCGTAACGCGAACACGAAACAGATCAGTAAACAACTTGGCAATCATCAAAATGATCATAATGTTTACCAGCATCAGCAAGGGCGTTTCAATTCGATATGCTGGGGTTAAATTGAGCGCTCCTGATGTCAAGACAACCAATAAGTTAATACCTAGAATTCTGTGTACCATCAGCTTTGGTGTGGAAAATATCTTCCAAATTACGATGATGTTGATGAAGTAGAATAGCCCAAGCTGCCAAAGCTCGGTCATCATTGGCATTAGGAAAATGTATTGCAATAGAATCACCGTGCCAGTGCCTATCACACCAAAAAATGCATCTTTAATAATGCTTGGTGGCATAGTAGGAACGATTGAAGAGAACACGCCAGCTAGCATCGGAAAAATGAAACCTCCGGGTACGGGCAGATAAATCCAGATCAACAAAGAAGTGACGAACATGGATACACCTTGCAATACCTTTCTGCCGTCTTCATTCAAATGCTGGATAAACGTTCGATGCTCGTGATGCCAAACTGTGTTTTTCTCTCTTTGCATGACACAAGCAACGTGACCAATGAGCGAAGTACTTGGATTTCTAATATCAAAGCTTTGAAGTTGCTGCGTTAGCGTTGGCCAATCGATCTCACGACTTTGCGATTTATCTGCTTGTTCTAGCAATCGGTCTTGGATTTGTGCCATCTCATTTAAACGCGCACGCCATAGCTGACGATGTTCTTTCAAGTGGTAGCTGCCAGTAAGTGGTAAGCCGACCAGTTGGAACAACTTTTCTATGTTGGCGCTGTTGGTCTCAAGAGCTTCAATATCTATATCATTGGGCGATTTCATAGCGTTAAGCATCGCCTCTCTGCTGGTCTCAAAACGTTGAATGAAGTTTTGTTCTGTACTGACTGGCCAGACTAATCGGTACACAACAGAAAACGTGATCACACCAAGAATCGTCTCTTGCATGCGAAGAACAGCGAAGTGGAACGTTGCTTGACTATCAAATCCTCCCATACATGCGATGATGGAGCACACAGCAAAACCGATAGAGAACACATAACCATACTTTTCGTCGCTCGACATAAAAATGCACGCACCTAAAAACAAGGTGAAGAAGGTGAGAAACAAAAAGCGATCTTGAGAAAACGTCGTGATGAGGAAAAAGGCATAACCGATGCCAAGGAGGGTTCCTAATAAGCGATTATGACCTTTGTTTATTGAGTGAGCGAAGCTTTCATTTAATGCCATTACCGCGACTGCGATCGCTGCCCAATACGGTTTCTCCCATTGAAACCATAAGGCAAGGCAGATCGCGATAACGATAGACAGCGCAGCTTTGATTGCTTCTTTGGTTGAGGCATTAAACATACATTCCACCGCATTATTGTTTGATGATTTTGATAGAGGCCGTCATACCAACACGTAGTTGAAAATCTTTCGGTAAGTGATCTAATTTAACTTTAATTGGAATGCGTTGAGCTAAGCGTATCCACTGAAAGTTAGGGTTCACATTGGGCAAAAGATCGTTACCAGTACTACCATCTTGCTTCGCAATGCCGTAGCCAATGCTTTTGATTTTGCCTTCCAGCACAGCTTCATTGTGCATCATTAAGGTCACGTAGGCTTTATCTTGTGGATCAACGCCAACTAAATCCGTTTCTTTGAAATATCCTTCGATCCAAAAGCTGTCTTCATCAATCAAAGCCACGACTGGGGAGTTAGCGACGACTTGAGAGCCGACGCGTAAGTTCAAATTAGTGATATAACCATTCGTTGGCGCATAAACTTTTGTGTAATCAAGGTTTAGCTTGGCTTCTTCAACATTGGCTTTCGCGAGTTCTACGTTGGCAACGGCTGTCTCCACCGCATTGTCTAGGTTATTCAATGTCAGTACAGGTACAGCGCCAGGTGTGCGCTTTTCTAACTTAAGTGCTCGCTGCTCTTCATTTTTGGCCTTTGCTAGTAATGCAATGGCTTGCTTTTGAGCTGCTAGCGCTTTGTGGTACGCCGCTTTATAGATGCTTGGGTCAATCTCAAACAGCAAATCGCCTTGTTTCACTTGCGAATTGTCTTCGACGTAGACTTGGATGATTTGTCCTGTTACGCGGGGGGTTATAGAAACGATGTGCGCGCTAACTTGGCCATCTCTAGTCCAAGGGTTGTCAGAGTATGATTGGTAGTAGCTGAAAATCACGGTGCCAGCGGAACACAGTAATAGCAGTGTGATGAGATAACGTTTTATCACGGAATTTGCCTCAAAATATGGTAATGAATCGACCAATAACGCCAGTAAAAATCACAATTAGGCTTAGCTCAGCGAGCGCAGGAAATGCAACGTATTTGTGGAGTCCCAGTTTTGTTGCAACGGTTCCAACCAAAATGGTGAGCATGTAAGCCAATGCAATAACCAGCAACAAGGGAGGGAAGTAAACTTCGCCCCACACAAGTTCATGTGGCATTGAGTTCATGGTGTTTTTCTCTATTAACTTGATGAATGTAAAGATAAGGCAAGTGATGGCATCAGTGATAATCGCTTTTGTAGGATCTAATCCATCAAGAGAAAGGTGTTATGCGCTATATAGAGGGAATAGCGCAACAAAGTAGCTTTTTGGACAGTGAAAATAAAAATAAATTTATTTTCCAATTTATTTGATGTTCATTTCAGACCACTAAGTTATTAAATTTTCGACAATTATTGTTCAATGTTTGCGTTTGAATATGCGAAGTGATGGTTTCATCCTTCAAATGGGATTACGAGTTGTGAGGTTTTGTTTCTAATATTCGCTTCGAAGCAAACGAGATGCTTTTTAAATTAAATAATCCAACAAATATGAGTGACAGATTATTCGTTAGATTATTTGAGGTTTATATTTATTAGTAAGAGTAAAATTGTCATGGAAATTATTTCTAACCTTTTTGACATGGCACCATTTGTTGCTCTCTTTATTACGCTCTCTCTCGGTTATATGGTAGGTAAAATTACCATTGGTCGATTTGTTCTTGGCGGTGTTGCGGGAACATTATTAATGGGTGTAATTATTGGGCAATTTGGTGTTCATATTGATCCCGGCGTAAAAAGCATTTTCTTTGCGCTCTTTATTTACGCAGTAGGGTATCAAGGTGGTGCGCAGTTCTTTAAAGCATTGAACTTTAGAACCATCAACATTCTACTTTCTGCTGTAGTGATGACGGTTTCTGGCCTGCTTTGTGTACTAGCAGCAGCTTGGATGTTTGATCTAGACAGAGGTACGGCAGCAGGCCTTGCAGCTGGTGGTTTGACTCAATCGGCAATCATCGGTACAGCGGGTGATGCGATCGCACGTCTTGGTGGTGTGACAGAAGAAGCGAAGCACCTAATGCAGACCAACGTCGCAGTAGGCTACGCGGTTACGTACATCTTTGGTTCGCTTGGTCCAATTCTGATGGTGACATGGGTATTCCCAACACTGATGAAGTGGGATATCCGAGCAGAAGCGATTGCGCTAGAAGAGAAAAATTCAAATGGTAAGCGTGATTTAGCGCCGGGTGAGTTCAACGCTATCACAGCGCTGGTTACACGAGCATTTAAAGTGAGCAAAGATGGTGGGCTAGCAGGCAAAACCTTAGCTCAGTTAAACCAACACGCTCTAGCTGCTTGTATTGAATTGATTCAACGTGATGGCAAAGTGCTAGAAGTGGACAAATTCACAGCACTGAAAGAAGGGGATGTCATTGTTGTAACTGGTCGTCGTAATGCGGTACATAAGCTGCAAGATGGTTTGGCTGACAACGAGATTGCACTTCCAGAAGGCTATGAAGTTATTGAAGAAAACCGTCAACTGATCGCAGACAACCGCAAACTGATTGGTAAGTCGCTGCAAGAGATTAAAGAGGCTTCGAACCAAGGCTCTATGCGCGGTATTTATGTGACAGACTATATTCGTGAAGGCAACTCAATTGAAATGACGCCGGATCTTGTGGTGAAGAAAAACGACGTCATCCAGCTTACAGGTACCGCAAAAGATATCAATCGCGTTGAGAAAAACATTGGTCAGCGAATGGGCTCAGCAAACGTGACTGACTTAATCGTGCTTGGTATGGGCATGGTGGTGGGCCTATTAATTGGTCTAATCAGTTTTAAGATTGCTGGTATTCCCGTCACTATCGGTTCTGGTGCAGGTTGTTTGATCTCAGGTTTGATCGTCGGTTGGTTGCGTAGCCGCAATCCGCATGTTGCTCAGTTTCCTGTGGGTGCCGCGAACTTTATTCGAGATTTCGGTTTGGCAGCATTTGTAGGCATTGTTGGCCTTGAGGCTGGGCCTCAAGCGGTCGACACCATCAAAGAACACGGTATGTCTCTGTTGTTCCTTGGCATGGGTGTAACGATTATCCCTCAGATTATTTCGTTCTTCTTCTCATATTTTGTATTGAAGATTAAGAACCCGGTTGAAGCACTTGGCTGTGTGACAGGTGGACGAAGTGCGAACCCAGCATTCGCGGCTTTAATGGAAAAAACAGGTAACGCAACGCCAGTATTCTCATTCACTGTGACTTATGCAGTCGCCAATGTCCTGCTTACCCTATGGGGTCCAATTATTGTCGGCATTATTACTTTAAACGCAGGCATGTAATTTAAATAAATTCGAACACGCTTATCGCCTAATTAAATAGGCGGTAGGGGAAGTATTATCCAAATTTTACTAAATAATAGATTCAGGTAAATATTATGACTACGCAAAACACAACAATTGATTTTTCAAAATTTGCAGATTTAAGCCCATTTGAATTAAAAGATAAACTAATTGAAGTGGCACAAACTGTTCCTGACCGCGCGTTATTAGATGCAGGTCGTGGTAATCCTAATTTTCTTGCGACACTACCACGTAAAGCGTTCATTCGTTTGGGTGAGTTCGCAATATTGGAAGCCGAGCGCACTTATTCATACCTAGATGGTGGTTTCGGTGGCATTCCAGATGGTGTGGGCATTGTTGAACGCTTCGATACGTTTGCAAGCAAGAATAAACAAGACCAAGGCGTACAGTTCTTGGAAAAGTCGCTGAGCTACGCAAAAGACCGTTTGGGTCTAGAGAAACAAGCATTCTTGAATGAACTGGTTAACGCATACCTTGCATGTAACTACCCAGTGCCACCACGTATGTTGACGAACATCGAAACCGTTGTGAAGCAATACATTGCAGAAGAGATGTACGGCCCAATGCCAATGACAACAGACTTCGATCTGTTTGCAACGGAAGGCGGTACGGCGTCTATGACGTACACCTTCCAAACTATGTTCAACAACGGTCTATTGAAGAAAGGTGACAAGGTTGCGCTAATCACTCCAATCTTTACGCCTTACCTAGAGATTCCAGAACTGAGTGAATACGAACTGGAAATCGTTGAACTACGTCTGGATGAGACAACATGGCAACTGCCGATGTCTGAAATCGAAAAGCTTGCAGATACAGGCATCAAACTGCTTTGTGTTGTTAACCCGGCAAACCCAGCGTCTGTGAAGTTCTCGGATGAGACTCTGGATAACCTATCAAATTTTGTGAACAACGAACGTAGCGACCTATTCATTGTGACTGACGATGTATACGGCACATTTGCGGACGACTTTGTCTCACTGTTTGCAAAACTGCCATACAACACGCTTTGTGTGTATTCGTTCTCTAAGTACTTCGGTGCAACAGGCTGGCGTTTAGGCTCGATTGCGATTCAACACAACAACGTGTTTGACGATGCAATGCGTAGCCTTCCTGAAGTGCGTCAACTTGAGTTGGACGATCGTTACAAAACGCTGACTCCGGAACCTCGTGAGATCAAGTTTATTGACCGTATCGTTGCCGACAGCCGTAGCGTAGCGCTTAACCACACAGCAGGTTTGTCGCTTCCTCAACAAGTTCAAATGGCGCTGTTCTCATTGAATTGTCTGATGGACTCAGAGAAAAACTACAAAGAAGCATGTAAACGCATCATTCGCGAGCGTTACAAAACTCTGTACAAAAACATGGGTGTAGAAATTGAAGAAAACAAAGATCGTGTGGACTACTACACACTGCTTGAGCTCGACACTCTGGGCGGCAAATTGTACGGACCAGCATTCGTTGAATGGTTCAAAGCGAGCGAGAAGGGCAAAGACTTCCTGTTCCGCCTTGCACATGAAACCGGCGTTATCCTACTTCCAGGCCAAGGCTTCGATGTAGTGCATGCATCAGTTCGAGTTTCGCTAGCAAACCTTACTCACCACGAATACGAGCTTATCGGTCGTGCAACACGCAAAGTGTTGGATGAGTACTTTGCTGAATTCAAAGGCTAATGAATCCAGCCTGATTAAGAATAAGCCTCGGCGTTGTCGAGGCTATTCCGACCAAATAAGCACAGTGCGCGGCATTGTGTTTATTTAGTCGCCAAGCTAACAAACTTCCCTATTAAGAGTGACTTATGAAAAGCATTATTTCTATTCAATCTCATGTGGTTTATGGCCACGCCGGAAACAGTTCTGCAGTCTTCCCAATGCAGAGAATGGGCCTCGAAGTATGGCCAATTCACACGGTTCAGTTTTCAAATCACACTCAGTACCAGCAAGGTTGGACTGGACAGAAGTTTGGGGCAGATGAAATTCATTCTCTAATGAGAGGCTTAGATAACATTGAGAAGTTAGGCGAATGTGGCGCGATACTGTCCGGTTATCAAGGCAGCGCAGAGCAATGTCGAGCGGTGGCCGAAGCGGTAAGTTTAGTCAAATCGCGTAACCACAGCGCGCTTTATGTGTGTGACCCAGTTATGGGTGATCCAGACAAAGGTTGCATTGTGGCAGACGGTGTCAAAGAAGCGATAAGCCATAGCTTGTTGCCCATCGCTGATGTGATTGTTCCTAACCAGTTTGAACTGAGCGAGTTAACAGGTGTGAAAATTGACTCTCTTTATGATGCGGTCACTGCATGTAAAAAAGCCCTAGAGCTGGGACCGAAAATGGTATTGGTGAAACACCTGCATGCACTAACAGATGACGCCTTCAGTATGATTTTAGCCACGCCGAAAGCAAGCTATTTGGCCCAACGCCCTAGTGTTGAATTTGCTATGCAGCCAGTCGGTGTCGGTGATTTGATTTCTGCGATTTTTACTTCTTGTTTGGTGAAGAAGATGTCTCCTGTCGCAGCCTTTCGTCATACACATAACGCCGTTTACGGTGTATTGGAGATCACCAAAGGCTATGGCACATGGGAGCTACAGACGATCAATGCCCAATACGAATTTGTCGAACCGACGCATGAGTTCAACGTCGTGAAAATTGCTTAGCGCAGTACCTAATTAACGGAGAAGCGTAAAGTTAGCATATAGAAACTTGGCATAATTGCTTTGATGGATAGCATCCTACAATCGCGATTATGGGGTTTAGCCGTGCCTAGCTATAGTAACTCCACACAACGAAACGGACTTCATTTTGACCCAATTAACTTCAAACTGAGTCTCTGGTCATACGCCAGAGAACATTAAATGAGACTGATTATGAATCGTTTAATTTCCTCTGGTGTGACGGTTGCACTTTCGCTGTTGATGGTAGCTTGTAGTTCACCTCATACGCTGGATGTTCGTGTTTCTCAAAGCAACTATAAAGATGTCGAGATCGCGAGTTCGACACCAAATGAGCCACTTCGAATGTGGGCCAATGAAGCGCCGGATTTTCTCTACTCAGCGCACAATCAAACCACACCGATCAAAGTAGAGGGTGACCAGCTCAATATTTTGGCCTTATCGGGTGGTGGCGTAAACGGCGCATACGGGGCCGGCGTTTTGATGGGGCTACAGGAAAAGGGGGAGCTAAAAGATTATGCCATCATTACTGGAGTCAGTGCTGGTGCCCTAATCGCTCCTTTTGTTTTCATTGGCGGTGATGCGATGCCAAAGATGAAAGAAGTCATGCTCAACATCAATGATAAGAATATTTTGGGTAAGAAGAACTTCTTAAATACCCTGTTTAAGGACGCGTTTACCGATGGTGAGAACCTCTATGATTTCATCGCAGACGCTTACCCTGAGCCCATGATCGAGGCGATGGCGCAGCAACACCGCAATGGTAAACGCCTCTTTATTGGCAGTACCCATTTTGATTCAGGCGAACTGGTGATTTGGAATATTGGTGCGATTGCGAACAGTGATTTAGCGGACAAATCTGAACTGATTTACAAGGTGCTTGCTGCGAGCGCATCGATCCCTGGTGTTTTCCCTCCACAATTTATCGATGTTGAACATGATGGAGAAACTCTTGAGGAGTTACACGTAGATGGTGGTCTCGCAGCGCAGGTGTTCTTTAATCCGTCTAACTTCAACTATCAACAAATCTCAGATGCTTTGGGGTTAGAAAAAGCGCCTCAGTTGGATGTGATTCGCAATGGTGCGTTAAAAGCGCCGTATCGTCCACTAAAAGACAAAGGTTTGGACTTGGTATCGAAAAGTGTCTCAAACCTTACGCTAGCGCAAACTCGTGGTGATCTCTATCGAATGAAATACATCAGTGAAATCAACGATATCGAGATGCAGTTTACCTACATTGATCAAGATTTTAGATACGCCAAAGTAACGAAAGATATGTTCGATCACCGCTACTTGCTGACGATTTACGAATATGGATTCAAAAAAGCCACCCAAGGGCAACTTTGGGTAACTGAACTCCCTTAATACAGGAAAACGATACAATGAAAAAAGCCGTTCTTACACTCATGATGCTTACCGCTTCCGCGACTGCATTCGCCCAAAGTGGAGCCCATCTTGACCAGCAAAAAGTGGATAGTGATATGCAGCAACTGTCTGCAATCAAAGAAGAAGGTGCAGCCTTTATCATGATTGACGAGAACTCGAGTTACGTGGCGGTCGAGTTCGTGGGAAAGTGGGAAGAGATCAACAACTATGTGTCACACAAAGAAGCGAAAAAACGTAAATTGGAAAAAGTTAACAAGCAGTTCGTGTACTCTCAGGTCGGTGAAACGTTGGAGTCACTTGAGCAAAAAGTCGTTGACCACATTTACGCTGATCAACCTAAATATTTCAGTGTCGATGTCTACCGTGATTACTATGGTGACTCAGGAGAATTCAACTATTTAGCTCGTGTCGTTGAGTACAACTAAGTGAGAGAAAACCTACTGAAGCTAGTAGGTTTTTTTGTGTCGTCGAGAAGGAATTCAAACGCAGATTGTTTCCGTTACCAAGTAGCAATTCTACGATCTTGTGGTAATTTAATTAGATAACTCTAAAAAGTAAGCACAACCTATGAATTTTAGTTTTGAACAACTTCTCGCGTTCGTAACCGTTTATGAACAGCTTTCGTTTAGTAAGGCGGCGGTCAAACTCAATAAGCACCGAACCACAATAGGGCAGGTGATTACCAATCTTGAAGATCAACTGGCGGTCAACCTGTTTGAGCGAGTGGGGCGCTCGGTAGAACCGACAGAAGATGGTCATCTTCTTTACCACTATGCTAAGCAAACCATCGAACAAGCACGTACTTTCGATAAAGTCGCATTAAGTCTGGCTTACGGTGGGTTAGAGAATGTTAGTATCGCCTATTCAAGCGCTATACCACACCGTTTTCTCGTATTGCTTCGTATTCAATTAGCGGCAGATTTTCCGATGATGCGAGTTAACTTTCTTGTTCGTAATCGCAACGAAATTAAAGAGGGTTTACAGAATGGTGAGTATCAATTCGGTATTGTCAATGTGCATGATAGTCGAGCAATACATAGTCTGGATGCGACGTTTTTAGGTCATTTTGAATTTGTTCCTTTCGTCCAGAAAGGTGGTGAACTCGCTTCTATGGCACCAGATCGAGTATTGACAGCCTTGAGGAATAGTAAACAATTTGTACTGCGGTCTCTTATTGAAGAGGGAATGGGCGAAAAAGTCATCGTAAGTTCGAACCATGAAGAGGTCGACCAATTGGCCCTTGTAGTGAAAATGGTTGAAGCAGGTTTAGGATGGGCGATTCTCCCCAGAACGTTTGCCCATTCGGAGTTTTCTAATAATCATATAGAGCCAGTGGAAGCTTCTGAATTATTGGAAGGTTTTAAGTTTGGTTTTGGCCTATGGTGCCAACCCTCTAAGCAAGTCGGTGATGTAAAAAATTCAATCATGAAGGTCGTTACAGAATACCGAGAGAAAATAATCCGTGATATGACTTAGCGGCGACATGTATCCTGCTCATCCCTATCAACAACAAGACTCAATGTGAGTCTTGTTTTTTTGTGTCTGAAAAACGTTATCGTTCTAGCGAAGAGCTAATGTCTATTGGAAGGATATAACCCTCTATATGAGAGTATGGAGTCCATAGTTTTTGGCTTAATCTAACCTCGCTCAATGGGTAAGCCCAGAGCAAAAAGTGTTTTTACCATATGTCCGCTGCAAGGACGCAGATTTTCAGCCGGGTTTAGTTACCCGGCTTTTTTTATAGTAATAAAAAATGTCAGCTGTCACCCCAAGCTCTCTGTTACAACTGGCTTGTTACTTCGCTTAGCAATCCAGTACGCAACGCTACCCCAAAGCACGGTGAGTGCCCAAAGCGCCGTCCAATGTGGAGCGACTTGTTGCCAGGTTGCCCCCATTTGGTTTAGCGCTAAGAAAGCTTTTATCGCCCAAGTGCTTGGGCTTAAATCAGCAATCCATAATAAGGGAGTAGGTATGGCTTCAATTGGCCAAATAAAACCAGCCAAGAAAATGAGCGGCATAGAGCTCACTAAGACGACTAAGGTGACAAGTTCACGCCGAGGTAATAAGTAACCTAGCCAGAAGCCTAGTCCGCAACAACCTAAAAAGAACGGGAACAACATAGCCAGCAATTCGCCCGCATTGGCGATATGGTTTACGTTTAAACGTTCGAAGCTAAAACCAAAATAATAGGCGCCGAGTAAATAATAAATTGCCACAAATACTAACGTTCTCACAAGCAGCAGCGATCCCGTTGATACTTGTGACCAATAGCCACGACCATGACGCTGTGTTCCCGTTTGTAATCCAACCGCCATGATCAACGTTTGTTGTAAAATCAGAACAAATACTGCCGGCACTACGTATTCGATGTAACCCATGGTTGGGTTGAACGTTGGTTTCATATTAAGCTTAATAGCAGAGTAATTATGGCTAGCCATACTCATGGGCACACCATCTATCACCATTTTACTGACTTTCACTTGGGCCCCTAATGTGCCTCCAGCTTGGGCCAATCCTTCTACCACGGTTCCGTACACGAGAAAATACGAGGCGTCCGCAGCGTAGACCAGAGTCGGGCTTTTACCTAGCATTAGGTCTTTGTAAAAGTGTTCTGGTATGACTAAAAAACCGGTGATCTCTCGTTGTAAAAATGCTTGCTTTGCATCGGCAATCGTATGAAGTCGAGTGACTACGTTGATTTGCGGAGTGGCATCAACCATACGTTCTAGCTTTAAACTCGTCTGACTACCATCTAGATTAACAATCGCGATTGGTTGTTCACGAGGCGTTTGTTGTGCATAAGGCAAAGGGTATAAAAACGAGTAAAATACGACACCACCAAACACGGTCAACGTAACGACTGGATTGGTTAGAACGGCCTTAAGTTCCGCTTTAATCAGTTGCCACAATGTCATACCGCCTCCTTCGCTTGGCGTGTTGATGAAGCTGTTCGATGTTTACCCATCAAGGCTGCGGTAATGAGCAGGGGCACAACGTAACCAATCATAGGCCATAGCGAGCTTAAAGATTGTGCGGCCGATGCTCCATAGCTTGCTTGACTCACTTGTACTTCAATGTAATGGGTAATCGGCAATAATGAACGCCATGCATAAGCGAGCGTGTTCATGTCAGAAACTGGGAATGTAATTCCCATGAACGCGAAGCTTGGAGCCGTAAATGCGCCAGCAAAACTCATCGCACGTGCAGGATCCATCGACAAGAAGAAGAACAACGCTCCCATAATGATACAGGCGATAACCGTCGCCAATTGTGCTAATAGCATAACCACAAAACTGCCTTCCATTGGCCAATCAAGCACGGAATAAAACCAGTACAAGAACAACGCACCTTGCGCCATAAAGACCGGAATGTACTGACTTAATAGGGTAGTGAGCCTGGCGTATGGCTTTTCGCCCAAAAATGCAAAGCTATTCTTTCCACCATAAATGCGAAAGTGCGCGGCAAGAATCAAAATAGTGCTTACTACAATACATATTTGCCAAATGGCTGGCACGATAGCCGTTACCAAAAATTGTGCGTAGTTATTGTTACGGTTAAATAATGCGGTTATTTGTGTCGACACGGGTACAGCCTGTCCAGCCGCTGCTAACGTTGTGGTGTTACCCTTAGCCAAGTTGCCCATTACTTCAACCTGAGCGTCGAAATAGCCTTGTGCTTGCGCAACGGCAGAGTTGATCAGTTTCGCTACCAAAATGTACTGACTGTTGTAAAAGACAGAAAGTTGAGGTTGGCGGTGCTGGAGAATATCTTGGTCGAACTTAGATGGGATGACCGCGTAAGCGTAGATATCGCCTTCAATCATCGCATTTTTTGCTTCGCTTGCACTGGCGTAATGATAGTTAACAGCCAGACTCGACGACGCATCCAAAGATTGAATGAGCTTTCGAGAAAGTTGGGAATGTTGTAGATCAACCACACCGATTGGCAGATCCCGGGCAATGCCCGCAGAGAACACTCCCCAAATCATCAGCGCGAGCAAAATCGGTATCCAAGTAAGGCACGAAAGCAACCACTTGTCTCGTCGTAAGATATGCCGCTGTGAAATCTTAATCGTCATAGCATTAACCTAGTGGTTGTGATTAAAGTTCAACGACAACACTCATTCCCATACGCAGTTCAGGTTCGGGTTGAGCTGGACGAGCTTCTACTTCAAAGGTACGAAGATCAAAACCTTGAGAAGCATCGGTTGCTCTCCACGTTGCAAAGTCACCCATAACGGCAACATGCGTTACTTTGAACTCAACATTTTTGTTTAAGGCAGGCAAATAGGCATCAAAGGTTGCTCCTTTTTTAAAGTGTTGAAGGTAATCTTCACGCACATTAAGTGTCGCCCAGGCATCTTCTGTATCTATCACAGTAACAACCGGGAAGCCCTGAGGTGCTAATTCACCACTTTGAAGTAGAACTTGAGAGACTTCGCCGTCAAACCAGCTGTAGATCTGAGTATCTTTCGCGTACGCTTCTACTTCGGCTACGGCACCTGATGCCATGCGCGCTTTTTCCGCCGCAGCCACTTTGGTTTCACTTCTAGCGCCTTCTTTTGCCATTTCGTACATTTGAAACGCGGCACTTTCTGTGTATTTCGCTGCTTGCCACTGAGTTAAAGCTTCATCGCGTTTTTGTTCTGCAACCACGCCATCGTTATAAAGGTTATTCACACGATTGTAGGTTTTTTCCATTAAATTCGCAGCGGCTTTGGCTTTCATCCATTGATCTTTTGCTGCTTGGATTTGTTGCTCACGTGCGCCTTTCTCAGCTTCTTGAGCTAAGGCGTCCGCCGCTTTTTCACCTGCTTTTGCTTGTTCTAACTTCGCTTCAATTTCAGGACTATGAAGGGTAAAAATAAGCTGACCTTTCTCTACATCGTCGCCTTTACGTACCATGACCTCATCAATACGCCCTGGGACTTTTGAGGAAATGCTGTATTGCTGGGCTTCAATTAATCCCTGTAAGCGGATCGGTTCCGGTTGATAGGCTTGGTAAAATTGATACCCAACCCAAGAGGCAACACCCAAAGCACAAAGTGAGAGTAAAACGGGTTTTAGTGATTTAGCTGCCATGATTTATTTCACCTCTTTGGATGTTGAAGCAGGGATATAAGCGGTATTTTGATATTGTTCGAAGCTGTTCATTTCACTGCTCAATGCGAGTAGCTTGGTTAAAGATATTAAATAGCGGAAACGCGCCGCTGAACGTTGTGTTTCTATACTCGCGACATAAAGTTGTGCATCCACAACATCCAGAGAAGACGACAGACCCTGAGTAAATGCTTTTTCACGCAAGCGCAGGTTTTCGTTAGCGAGTTCAATGCTAGATGCGAGCCCTTGTACTTCATCAATGGCTTGCTGAGCCTCCAAGTATGTCTTTTGGACTAACAGCGATAAGTCTTGTTTGGCTTGGGACTTTAATGAGTCGACCTGCGAGACGACGCTTTGAGCGGCTTTGACTTTTTCGCTTCGCCCTGATGATTCAATCAGTGGAATGCTGACACCAACACCAACTAACCAGTCTGGCTTCATTTGGCTTGCGAGAGAATCGTCTTCATACAAGCTGTAGTCGCCGTAAAGATAAACTTCAGGGTAGTATTTCCCTTTTTCTGCTTTGATTAAGCTAGAGGCTTGTTTGTGTTTAGCGCTCAGAAGTTCTAACCCCGGATAGGTAAGCAACGTTTGATCGACAAAAGCGCTAAGAGGGGGAAGACTGTCGTTGATAAACAAAGATTCAGCGGGCTCTACGGCATCATCTTGCGCGAGTAATTTACCTAATGCAGCCTGAGCGATACTCAAATCGCTGGCTGCTTTACGTGTTTCTACAGATGCTTTATCTAAAGAAGCCTCGGCTTGCAGGCGCTCAACGTGCGCGATTTGTCCTTGCTCTTCAAGTTTAATGGCAAAATCTCGATGCTTTTTTAGCCCTGCTTCAACCGCTTGCCGCGTTGCGAGTACTTCCTTTGCCAGTACGACAGAAAAGTAGTACTTCGATAAATCTTCAAAACGCGCTTGTTGTTCCATTAGAAGCTGACTTTTCGCCTCATCCGTTTTGCCTTCTGCTGCTGATTGAGCCGCAGAAATTCGACCACCAGTAAAAATTGGCCAAATGGCACGAATAGACGAAGAGAAAATATCGCGCTCGGTTATGGTCGAAGTGGTATTAGCTAAGGCACCAAAAATAGGCTGAAAAGCAGGAGGTACGTTAATGTGTGCTCCTGTGCTGTCTAGGATCTGTTTTCCCGACAGCGTGATATCGGTATCTAAACGCGTGTAATTCGCGCCAATAGTAACCTGAGGTAAGTTGAGATTGCTGGTGGCACTCTCTTGGTATTGGTAGTTCTCGACGTTTGAGCGTTGAGCTTTGAGAGAATAGTTGTTTTCTAGCAATAGCTGCCATGCGGTACCAAAAGTGATCGGTGCCGCATGACAGGCTAGGGAAATCGAGCTGCTAAGTAAGCCCAGTATCCAAAACTTTCCTGTTTTTTTCATAATGGCTGCTTTGTCGTAGAGTATTAGCTCTAATATAAAGGATTCGTAACTGAGTGTTAAGTAGGAGGGAAAATTGGGCAGTAGTATGCGCCCAGTTATATTTGTGCTGGGCGCAGGAGATGTTACAAATTTATTTCGTATATGGACAGTGAAACTCCGCTCTCCACTCGAGCTGACGAGAACCTCGCATCGTATTCAATAGATCTTTTCCACTCATTTGAGGGAACGATAACAGGACTTTGAGATCAGAAGTACCGCCTCCGTTTTTTTCATAAGCCCTGACGTGTGTAAATGTTGAATACATATTCTCTGACAGCATCGCCTTATTCAGGCATATTCCAAAGGTATCGCGTTCCATGTTTGGTGTTCCTTCTAACTATAAATGCACCTCTGTTTATAGTTTTCCAGTTTTCAGATGGTGTCTAAGTGTTTGTCATGTAGTCAGTATTTGTGTTTTGTTTTATTTTTGTCCAAACCACTGACATCAATGTTGAGCTTTTAATAGACTTCCAGCTTCACTGCTTTCAAACCGAAACTCTCATTGGTTTCGTTGATTAAAAATTATACGTTGTAAAGTCTAAAAACGCCTCAAAAACCGCTAAAATCGATGTGATCGCGATCATGATTTTAAGGGCAATTTATGTATGGAATTGAGTATCAGAGAGGAATGCTAAATTTGGTGAATGGTTGTAATTTTATGTTTCAGCTCGTCGATTAATTAACCGTAAACTCTGCGGTTTGTTTGCCTTCCTCACAGATTTATCACCGCGACAACGTCATGCTGTTAACTGAGTGTTAACGTTACGCTCAAGAGTGAATCACAAGGATGTATCAATGAGTTGGAAAACCATCAGCTTTCGTAAGCGGATGCTCATTATCATGACGCTATCGGGGTTGATAGAGCTGTTATTGCTTGTCGCCGCGGGGTTCACTTATCTCAAAATCAATCAAGAGCAAGAAATGGGAGAAAAAGCACTGGGTGTTGCCCGTTTTTTAGCGGACTCAGCGGTTGTTCGTGAAATGATCGAAACCCAAAACCCCCAGCCATACCAACTTCGCTTTAGAGAATTAACCGAAGCCATAGGTGCTGCATTCATCGTTATTGGCGACCATAAGGGAGTACGCTTAATCCACCCTGTTGATGAGCGGTTGGGCAAGCCAATGAGAGGTGGCGACAATCGTCGAGCGCTAGAACAGGGGTTGTCTTATGTTTCGACGGCACAGGGCTCGTTAGGTTATTCAGTTCGTGGTAAAGCTGCGATTTTTGACGAGGAAGGGAACATCATTGGTGTGGTTTCGGTTGGCTATTTGCTCGACCGACTGCAAGACCGCATCGAACCATTTTTGGCCTTTTTGATTTTAATGGTCATCGTAGTTGTCGTCGCTAATGCCATTGTATCCAATTATGCGTCGAGAAAGTTTCAGCGCGCCATTTTAGGCTTTGAGCCTGAAGAGATAGGGCGGTTGTACGGCGAATTAGAAGTGACGATGAGCACTATCAAAGAGGGCGTGTTAAGCATTGATGCCCAAGGGATACTTCGCTCGATAAATCGTAGTGCCTGCCAGATTCTCGGTATTGATAGAGAATCAGCGCTCAATAAACCTTTGACTGATACGCTGCGTGATAGCGATCTATATACAGTGTTAGAAAGTGGGCAGGAAGATCATGATATTGAAATATTCCTTAATCATAAGCGCCTGATTGCAAATCGCTCTCCAATTTATGTTGATGGAAAAATCGTGGGGGCGGTATCGAGTTTCCGTTTAAGGGATGAAATTAATGATCTAACCGAGCAGCTATCACAAACCAAGGAATATGCAGATTTGTTACGTTCGCAAACCCATGAGCATCGCAATAAGCTAAACACTATCAGCGGGCTAGTACAAATGGGTGAGCTTGATGCGGTGCAAAAGTTAATTGGACAAGAAACCGCTCACTATCAAGCAATGATTGAGTTTTTAAGAGATACCGTTAAGGACCCGCTAATTGCAGGTATGCTGCTTGGAAAAACTGAACGTGCTCGCGAGTTAGGCTTACAACTGGTGGTTGAGGAAGGCAGTCGTCTGGAGCCCCTGCCTGAGTGGCTAAATTCGGAAGACCTAGTCACAATTTTGGGTAATTTGATTGATAACGCTTTCGATGCCACGTTAACTTCAATTCGCGATGAATCAAATGTTGCGTCAGAACGCAGAAACATTGATGTGTCCGTTAGCGATTACGGAAATGAAGTGATACTTGAGGTGATAGATCATGGCTGTGGCCTCCCAAAAACAATGGATCCACAAACATTATTTACAAAAGGCGTTTCGACGAAATCTCGCCAAAATCGAGGTGTTGGGTTACACCTTGTCAATCAGCTTGCTACTCGATATCACGGCCATGTTGAGATGATACCCAATACAAATTATGGGACAAGAATAACGGTGTACTTACCCAAGGAAGAACAATTATGAGTATGGCGACTCGCGTAATGATCATTGAAGATGATCTGGCTATTGCTGAGCTGCACCACAAATACTTAAGCCAACTGACAGGTTTGGAAGTGGTTGGAATTGCGACCACGAGAATGGAAGCAGAAATGCAACTCGACATTCTTAAGCCAGATTTACTATTGATGGATGTCTATCTTCCCGATGGCACAGGGCTTGAGATACTAAATACACTGCGTGCAAGTAACCAAACGTGTGATGTCATTTTGATTACAGCCGCAAGGGATGTCGATACATTACAACAGGCGATGAGGGGTGGCGTTGTCGATTACCTGTTAAAACCCGTGATGTTTCCACGCTTAGATGCCGCACTGAAAAAGTATGTGTCCCAACGCCAACAACTAGACATCGTGGAGAGTTTGGATCAGAACCTCGTTGATAAAATGCTGCAGTCTCATGCCAATCAAGACAACTTGCCGAACCGATTACCAAAAGGGATTGATGGTGTAACCCTAGACAAGATCAGAGAGTTGTTCCCAAATGGCAGTGCGCTGACCGCTGATGAGGCAGGCGAAAAGATCGGCGCGAGCCGAACAACGGCGAGGCGCTATTTGGAGTATCTGATCAGCACAGGTGAACTAGAGGCTGATTTAAACTATGGGTCGGTAGGTAGGCCGGAAAGGTGCTATAAAAAAGTGACACGGTAGCGTTTATATTGATGCTCTATGCAAAATAAAAAGCGATGGCTTATTGTAGAAACCATCGCTTTACAAATTACGGCTGTTCCGCTCTAAGAGGTTAGAAGTTGTATTCTAACTTCGCTTCGATAGAGCGCTCAGCGCCAAACCAACAGTTATTTTTGTCGTAACAAGAATAGTATTCTTTATCGAATAGATTGCTTGCAGAAAGCGTGACGCTAGCCCCTTTCATTGATTCAGATACCGTTGAGAAATCGTAACTTGCTGCCAAATCAAACAAGGTGTAGTCCGGTACTTTTTGACTATTCTGCGCATCAATTTGTGCTTCTCCGACATAGCGAACGCCAGCACTGGTACGAAGGCCTGAAAGATTTCCTTCAAAGAAGTAATTTGCCCATAGAGAGGCCGTTTGCTCAGGTACCCAAACCGGCGTTTTACCTTCTTGGTTGTAATAACTGTCCTCGGTAATCTCCATATCGGTATATGTATAGCCTAGAGTGAAATCAGCTTGTGCTGTGGCTTGCCATTTTGCCTCAAGTTCAATACCTTGTGATACCACTTCGCCCGCTTGATAGTTCGGTGCATATGGGTTATTCGGATCGGTCAAGATCGCGTTTTTCTTCGTAATATGGAAGAGTGCTAAGTTACCTGAGATATCACCAGATAATGGGGCGTATTTAAAGCCTAACTCCCATTGATGACCGGTTGATGGCTCAAATGCTTTACCAGAAGAGTCGGCACCCGCAATTGGCTCAAAACTTTCCGAGTAAGTAAGATATGGCGAGAGACCAAAGTCTAGCTCATACAAACCACCGACTCGGAAAGATACGTTGGTATCGTCTAACTCTTCCTTGCTGTTGGATACTGCTCCTAGATAATCGCTAACGGCGTCTGTATTTGAATCGTATTTATCCCAACGAAGACCTGCAATCATTACAAGTTGGTCGTAACGAACTTGATCTTGGAAATAAACGCCAATCTGCTTCGTTTTGATATCTAAGTTTTGTTTGTATTGGAAATTCAGTGCATTACGATCAATGCTGTTGTGGTCAGGATTAAAAATGTCCTGAGTTAGCGAATACCCAAGCGTGTCTTTGTATTTTACATCTGAATCTAGATACTGATAATCAAGCCCGAACAATAAGTTATGTTCAAAATTTCCTGTTTTAACGTAGCCAGATAGTTGGTTGTCAATCACAAAGGATTTGGACTTTTCATCGGTTAAATAGGCATTTCGACCAACGGTACGGTTATCCGCTTCAAGTGCACCGTTATATGTGTTTTCCTGATAGGCATCGGCGGTCATGTAGCGGGCATTCTGTAGAAATTGCCAATTGTTGTTAAAGTCGTGTTGGACTTTGTAACCCATCATCAGAACTTCGCGTTCGTAAGTGTTCCAGTCCTCATCCCCCAAATAAGTGCTTGGTGACATCGAGCCAAGTGGGTTTTTAATCACTGAGCCAGACGCAGGCACAGTCGTGTAGATACCTGCTGATGGATCATTTTGATAGTAAACATTCACGTTCACTAATGTGCTTTCTGTCGCTTGCCAATTGAAAGATGGGGCGAGTACATAACGTTCATCTTCAGACGTATCGGCTTGACCATCTCGCTGTTTTGCCAGGCCGACGATACGGTAATCCACATTAGAATCACCAATTTGTCCTGTGGTGTCGAACGTCAGTTCTTTTAGGCTGTTAGTCCCTGTACTAATCGAGACAGAGTGCGAGGGTGTTGACTGAGGCGCCTTGGCGATAATGTTGACCATACCTCCTGGTGGAATATTGCCGTAAAGAACAGACGTTGGCCCTTTAAAAACCTCGATTTGCTCAAGAGCAACGGAATCGACCTGCGGTTGAAGGTTCCAACCGTTGTACAGCAAAGGAAGACCATCATAAAAGTTGGTGTAGTTAATAAAACCACGAATATTGAATAGGTCAAGTCGGGAAACGGCACCGCCACGCAATTCTGTATTTACGCCAGGCGCGTAACGCAATGCTTCGCTCACCGAGTTTACGCCGCGCAGGTCCATGTCATCTTTAGTGATTACCGTGATTGCTTGCGGTGTTTCCTCCGGTTCTAAAACGGTTTTAGTTGCGGTGTTTCGGTATGTTTCTCCTAGCACCGTAATCGTTTCGTGTTGGGATACGCTCTCAGTCGCATTGGCGTGGCCAGCGAGCAATGCGGATACGACGATAGCAACCGCTGAACGATGAAATCGAATCGGACTTTCCATATTTATAAATTCCACTACTTTTTCTATTTATTGATAATGATTGTTATTTGTATTCTATATTCAAAGAAATAGGAAAAGTTAACAATTTGGTGCAAAACACTAATCTTTGGAACTTATTCTTCTGTTCTTAGGTTTTAAAGATAGCGAGTCGTTTGGCTCGACAGGAATCCAATACTGCATTTGTGCTTGTTCGCTATCAACATCATAACCTTCTGGATAAAGCTCTAACTCATAACCATCGATAGCATGATAATTAGAGTAGGGTAGCCAATGTAAAATAAACCATTCCAGCGTTGAGGCGAGCTCTGATGCTTTGCCTATGTGTGTAATGACGGCGTAGGTTTGCTCAGGAACAGCCAAGAGGTCTAGCCCCGAGTTGGAAGAGTTCGTTGATCTTGGTGCGTTTGCTGTTGGACTGCACTCATAACCTGCCCAATACTCAAGTTGTTGGTTGTTTGAATACGCTTGAGTCACATCAATCACGCCAAAGTAAGTACTTTCCGAATTGTTAAGGTTTTCAGATGAATAAAGACGTGACCAAAGTGACGGTACTTTGGATTGGAAATCGGGCGCAGCGGAAAACAATCCGTGAATAGGTTCATGATAACCAGCAAGTTCAAAAGCCGGTTTTGTTTCTATTCGAACTTCAATAAAGCGCTGATGTTTTTTCTCTTCTTTTGGTGTCTTACGCAGCGTCAAAGGTTGTCTCAACCCGGAGAGCTGTTGCGTTTTTCGATATTCACGGGGGCTTTTTGAAAACATATTCCTGAACGCTCGGCTAAATGCGTGTTCAGATGTAAATCCCATTTCTATCGCTATATCTAACGAGCGGTCAGAAGTATGGATTAAGCGCTCAGCCGCAAGGCTAAGTTTAAGCTCCCTGATGTAGTGAGCGACGGATACGCCAGTGTGTTGTTGAAATACGCGTTGCAGTTGCCAGCGCGACCAACAACTTGCTTTCGATATTTCATCTACGCTCAGAGTGCTGTCTAAGTTGGTGTGAATGTAGTCAAGCACCGATTGTATTCGGTTTATGGGGTGTGGGTTAATGGCGCTTGATTTCATGGCGTTCTACTTTCACATTAATAGTGATTTCATTATCTTTAATTGAGTATCATTATCAATAGGATGATGAAATAAAAAGTAAGTAACACAGATCACGATAAAACTGTAATGGATTGCAAGTATGAGTAATTATTGCCCATATTAGAGTTTTTGCTTAAATTCTGGAGCGTTCAGATGAAACTTTTTTTATCAATAAAATACAATCGCTTATGACGTTTTGTGCAACTTATTTAAACGTTTGCACTGGCAAGTGTTGATGTAAATCAAATAGTCGTAGACAATATTGCCCCGTGTCGGACTCTCCTCCAGCGAGTACAGTGTGTACTTTTGAGACATAAGTGACTTAAATGACCTCAATACGTCGTGTTTCCAAGAATCGGAAATGCAACTTCTTGAGGTTCTTTGGGCCCATAGACTTTACCTATCAACGTAATAGGTAAGACCAATTTTCTATTTTGAGGTGCCATTGATAGGGTTGGCTCATTCTCTAGCCGTATCCGGGCACACAATAAGTACCTCGTTTTTAAGGGAAAGATGATGGTAATACCAGAAAACAGCAGCATCGTTATTTTTGGTGCTTCAGGTGACCTTACGTACCGTAAGCTCATTCCTGCTTTATACCACCTCTACGCGAACAAGCAGCTTCCAGAGAATTTTGCCATTCTGGGTGTAAGTCGCACTGAATACAGTGATGAGTCTTACCGCGCGAAGCTGAAAAAATCGCTTCAGGAAATGGAAAAGACTGAGCCAGAAACGCTTGATGCATTTATTAACCATCTGCACTACCAAGCAATTAATACTTCTGACACACAAGATTACGGTAAGCTATCTTCTCGCTTAGACCAACTTGCGGACGAATATCAATTCGAGCAACGCAATACGCTTTTTTACTTAGCAACCCCACCAAGTTTATACAGTGTGATCCCTGCAAGTCTTGCAGCACATGGTCTTAACAGTGAAGATGATGGCTGGAAACGCCTGATCATTGAGAAACCATTCGGCTATGATCTTGAATCGGCGCGTATTCTGGACAAAGAAATTCACGAGCACTTCCAAGAGCATCAAATCTACCGAATTGACCATTACTTAGGTAAAGAAACGGTACAAAACCTACTTGTGCTTCGTTTCTCTAATGCGATGTTTGAGCCGCTTTGGAACCGTAACTTCATTGATTACGTTGAAATCACAGGCGCAGAATTCCTTGGCGTAGAGGAGCGTGGTGGTTACTACGACAACTCTGGCGCTGTGCGCGACATGTTCCAAAACCACTTGCTACAAGTATTAGCAATGGTAGGTATGGAACCACCAGCGCAAATCAATGCAGACTCGATGCGTGATGAAGTGGTAAAAGTGCTTCAATGCCTAAAGCCATTAGACGAAAACGCTCTGCGCAATGACCTAGTATTAGGCCAATACACGGCGTCTGAAGTCCGTGGGCAAAGCCTACGCGGCTACCGTGAAGAGCCGGGAGTTGCAGACGATTCTCGTACAGAGACTTACATCGGTTTGAAAGCGTACATCAACAACTGGCGTTGGAATGGCGTGCCATTTTACGTGCGTACTGGTAAGCGTCTTCCAACACGCGTTACTGAGGTGGTTATCCACTTTAAACAAACACCGCATCCTGTGTTTGGTCAAAACGCACCAGAAAACAAGCTGATCATTCGTATTCAACCAGACGAAGGCATTCAAATGAGCTTTGGCTTGAAAGAGCCAGGCGCAGGCTTTGAAGCGAAGGAAGTGAAAATGAACTTCCATTACGCTGACCTGCAAGAAACGCAAATGCTAACGGCATACGAGCGTCTTCTACTTGATGCTTTGAATGGTGATGCTACGCTATTTGCACGTAGTGATGCGGTGGAAGCGTGCTGGCAATACGTACAGCCAATCTTAGATTTTAAGCAAGATCCACAATCCCTCTTCGGGTACGCATGCGGCACTTGGGGACCTAAAGAGTCAGATGACTTGTTACAGCGTGATGGCCGCGCTTGGCGTTTCCCATGTAAAAACTTAACAGATACGGATTACTGTGAACTATGATCAACCATAAGATCTACCAAACAGCAGAACAGGTAGTTGAAAGCCTAGCTAACGATATGAAAGCGTTTAGCGAAATGGGCAGACCTGTTCACATCTCTCTTTCTGGCGGCAGCACTCCTAAAATGCTGTTTAAACTACTGGCTTCAGAGGCTTACGCAACCTCCATTCAATGGGAAAACCTCCACTTTTGGTGGGGTGACGAACGTTGTGTTGCCCCTGACGATGCAGAAAGCAACTACGGTGAAGCGAACACGTTGTTGTTTAGCCAAGTAAATATTCCTGCAGAAAACATTCACCGCATCCGTGGCGAAGATGAGCCTAAAGCAGAAGCCGAGCGCTTTGCAAAAGAGATGGCAGAGGTAATCCCGAATGAAAACGGCACACCTGTGTTTGACTGGATCTTATTAGGCGTTGGTGCAGATGGTCATACAGCTTCTCTGTTCCCTGGCCAAACGAATTATGATGATGCGAACCTATCTCTTGTGGCGTCGCATCCTGAATCGGGCCAACTTCGTGTGTCGAAAACCGCACGCGTATTAGAAGCAGCGAAACGCATTAGTTACTTAGTGCTTGGTGCAGGAAAAGCGGACATTGTTGAAGAAATTAACAGTTCACCAGCACACGCACTGCCATACCCAGCGGCTAAGATTCAAGCGAAATCGGGCCTAACGGAATGGTATTTAGATTTAGACGCGGCAGCAAAAATTGCTTAAGACGCTGCTCGTCGATGAAATAAAATTGGAGAGAAACAATGAAAGGTGATATCGGTGTAATTGGCCTAGCAGTAATGGGTCAAAACCTTATCCTAAACATGAACGATCACGGCTTTAAAGTGGTTGCTCACAACCGTACTGCTGCTAAAGTAGACGAGTTCCTGGAAGGTCCAGCAAAAGGCACGAACATCATCGGTGCATACTCTCTAGAAGAACTAGTAGAGAAGCTAGAAACGCCGCGTAAAGTAATGTTGATGGTTCGCGCTGGTGACGTTGTAGACAAGTTCATCGAAGCGCTAGTACCTCTGCTAGACAAAGGCGACATCATTATTGACGGTGGTAACACTAACTACCCAGATACAAACCGTCGTGTTGCTGCACTACGTGAAAAAGGTATCCACTTCATCGGTACTGGTGTATCTGGTGGTGAAGAAGGTGCGCGCTTCGGTCCATCTATCATGCCTGGCGGTGCTGCTGAAGCATGGGAAGCGGTTAAGCCTATCTTCCAAGGTATCGCTGCGAAAACTGACGCTGGTGAGCCATGTTGTGACTGGGTTGGTAACGATGGTGCTGGTCACTTCGTTAAGATGGTACACAACGGCATCGAATACGGTGACATGCAGCTTATCACAGAAGCTTACCAGTTCATGAAAGACGGTCTTGGTATGTCTGCTGACGAGATGCAAGCAGTATTCGCTGATTGGAACAAGACTGAACTAGACAGCTACCTTGTTGAAATCACGGCTGACATCCTTGGCTACAAAGATGAAGACGGTGAGCCTCTCGTTGAGAAGATCCTAGACACAGCAGGCCAAAAAGGTACTGGTAAATGGACTGGTATTAACGCACTAGACCTAGGTATTCCACTAACACTTATCTCTGAGTCTGTATTCTCTCGTTGTCTATCTGCACTGAAAGACCAACGTGTTGAAGCTGAATCTCTATTCGGTAAGACAATCACTCCGGTTGAAGGCGACAAGCAAGAGTGGGTTGATGCACTACGTCAAGCGCTACTAGCTTCTAAGATCATCTCTTACGCTCAAGGCTTCATGCTAATGCGCGAAGCATCGAACGAGAACGGTTGGGACCTAAACTACGGTAACGTAGCACTAATGTGGCGTGGTGGTTGTATCATCCGCTCTGCGTTCCTAGGCAACATCCGTGATGCGTACGAAGCGAACCCAGACATCGCATTCCTTGGTTCTGATGAGTACTTCAAAAACATCCTACAAGGCAGCCTAGCAGCATGGCGTAAAGTAGCAGCGAAATCTCTAGAGTCTGGTATCCCAATGCCATGTACGATTTCTGCGCTATCTTTCCTAGACGGTTACACAACAGCTCGTCTACCAGCGAACCTGCTTCAAGCTCAACGTGACTACTTCGGTGCTCACACTTATGAGCGCATTGACCGTCCACGTGGTGAATTCTTCCACACTAACTGGACTGGTACAGGCGGCGACACAGCGTCCACAACTTACGACGTTTAATCCGCGGTCAGTAAGCTGATCAAAGCAAAAGGGTGCCCAAGTGGCATCCTTTTTTGCGTCTGTAAGATATTGGTAGATTTAAAAGTTACATTAAACGTTGATTCGTCACGCACTTCTCAGAAATGGGAGAGCATGCATTTGCTAACAGTTTAATATTTCTCTTCGAAGAGTGAAGCTAAGCCGCTCTCTGCCGTCTCCTCAATTATAAGGTAATAGAAATGACACAACAGAAGCATCCATTTCACACAGCTTTCGTGTTGCTTATGTTCATATTACTGATTACTTACTCCATCTATCGCCTTTATCATCATTTCGTTTTCGAATCTCTACCGCGTCAGCTCAGTAGTGGTTTTCAAGTGGTCTACATTGATGCGTCATATGTTTTAAGTATCGCAAGCTTACTCTTGTGCCCTACATTATTGGTCTATATTTTATTTGATCGAATGACTCAGTTAGTCAAAGTGCCGATTAAAGTGATAACTATAACAATTGTCTTGTCCCTTATCGTTGCTATTCCAGGTCAAATTTTTGAATTTGGGCGATTGAAGTATATTGCAGAAAATAATGGTTACTCAGCGTGCCCACCTTTCACAATTGCATCAAGCGGAATGTTTGTAGAAGCTATGGTAAAAGAAGAAAAATACTGTATAGAACCAGAAATTAATCGTATTGGTATGTATGGCTATTTTCACGAACTCGAACGGATTGATAACTATATCAAGTCACACAGAAATGACATTCAATAGAAAAGAGCGCCTAGGCGCTCTTTTCAGTGGTCGTTTTCTTGTTTTGATAAAACCTGTCTTTTAGGTAGAGAATTGCACTGACCACAAGAGCCACTAAAGAAACAGTAAATAGGGCGTACATGCTGAGAATCCATGCGAATGTGGCCGTCAAGAATGCAATGAAGGAAAACATTCTGCTGAAAGACATCACATGGCCAAGTTTGTTACTTTTCATAAACGCCTCCCGAAGCTAAGTGGGGGTAGACAATTGTGGTCATATGCCACACTTTTAATTGTCTGCTCTTTTGGGACGTTTCATACAAAAAAGTGGCTAAAGATTTCTCAAAAAAGGTGAAATATTGAACTGGTAGACAAATCGTTAAACTGAGTTGCACAGATATGACTTCGGTTGTCTATCACTTCAAAGTTTTTAACTACGCAGATTAAGGGCATGTAGCGCTATTATTATCGTATTCGAACTCTACGATACACAATTGCAAGTGAACCTACACTCGTAAGCTCATCCCTGTCGTCAGTTACAGTAAAAGCTTTTTTCTCTGTTTAACAATACCTTAGTAACTACGGGCAATTAAATCTGTTTTTCGATCGAAACTCAGATTGCACAAAAGGTGAAAAAGAGTGCTAGGTAAGCCTCTAAACTACGCCTATAATTAGCGCCCACATGGAGGATGTTTATTATATGAACATCCTTTATTTTTTGAAACTAGCAACAAGGATCCAGTAAAACATGTTTTTCTGGTTTTGTTTACGTCGACCAAGAAGGTAATTAACACAGCAAATTGAGGTTCTAAGATGACTCTTAACAAGTACTTTGTTTTCATTCCAGCAGAATTGGAACAGGAAATGCACAAGGACAATCAAGTGATCTCTGAGAAGGAAACTCAACGTCAGGCATTAGTAAAACAGGCACAACAACAAGGCGGCCTGTAAGCTAGGTTTCAAAGAGAAAGAGCACCGCAACGGTGCTCTTTTTGTATCTGAGGTCGTAGAATTAACTTAATATGCCAAGGCTTTTCAACTTTCTGTAAATGGTATTTCGGCTCACACCAAGCATACGAGACGTTTTGCTAATGTTCCCCTGGTTGGCTTGATATGTTTTGAGCAACTTATCTTCGACGGTTGCACGCAGTTCTGAAGTTGGTTCAGCGGATGCTGCTCCTTCTTGAGCTTGGCTTAGTTTCTTACTTAGGTGGGCTGGGACGTGTGTGAGTTCCAATATTTCTTCACCTTGCGCCATTAAGGCGGATACTTTTATTAAACTATCGAGTTCACGCAAATTTCCTGGCCATGAGTAAGACAGCATCAGAGAAAGGAGGTGAGGGCAAAGCTGTTGTTCAGATTCGGCGTGACGCCGATGAATGTTCTCAATCAGTTGTCGTTTGTCATCACGTTCCTCAAAGCGAGGTAGCTCAATGATCAAGCCATTAAGGCGATAATACAAATCTTGGCGGAACAATCCTTCGCTGACCAAATGTTCCAGATCTTTATGCGTGGCTGCAATGATTTGCGTATCGACTTGAATACTTTGGTTGGAACCCACGGGAAGCACGGTTTTATCTTGCAATACATGGAGCAATCGGCTTTGAGCTTCCAAGGGTAAATCTGCGATTTCATCTAGAAACAAAATCCCTTTGTGTGCTTGGCGAATTTTTCCCTGATAGCCTTTGCTGTTTGCGCCAGTAAAGGCACCGGCTACGTAGCCAAACAATTCAGATTCAAGCAGATCTTTTGGTAGCGCTCCGCAGTTGACGGAAACTAACGGTCCCGTTTTTCTCTGGCTGTTTTTATGGAGTGCTTTTACAAACTCGTTTTTGCCAACACCAGTCTCTCCGATAATCAACAAACTGATGTCTTTATCGATGACGCGATTGGCTTGCTGCCAACAGTGCTCAACAGCGGAGTCGCCATAATGAAGATCATTGGACGCCGCTACAGCACGAGACTTGACCTTGCTATCTTTATCGGTAAGCGGTTTTGTTTTGAAAACGAAAGGGTGCTCATTTCCCCGAGTGGATAGAATGTCGTCTAAGGATTGCCCAATGATATTTTTTTGCGCAAAAAGTTGAGAGGCTACTTGATTGTGAGCCAAAACTTGTCCGTCTTCATTTGCAATGATAATTCCTTGCCAACCACTATTCAGTAAACCTTTTTCGCACGCTAAATCCACACGAATATGCCCTTGTGGAATCAAGTTAAGTAGTTGATTCTCCACTTGCTGGACCATGTTTTGTACTAGTACTTGCGTTGAGAAGTCATGTCTCTTTTGCTCGCTCGTAATATCTAATACGCCAATGAGGTTACCAAGATGATCGAAAATAGGATTAGCCGAACAGCTAATAAAACGATGGTGTTGGATAAAGTGCTGATCACCAATAACAGAAACGGGCTTTGCTTCAACCAAGGCTGTACCAATCGCGTTGGTGCCTTTGACCTTTTCTTGCCAGCATGCTCCAGAGCTTAGCGAGATTTCCGTCAACTTCTCACGAAATCTAGGCTGTCCCCAACTGCCGATGATGACACCATCTGAATCCGTCAAAATTAAGCGACTGTCGCTATGAGCAAATAGCTGATTAAACAAAGGGAGCGCAAATTGAGTGACTGCCTCTAGCAAAAAGTTGAGTTGGTGACGCCTATCTTGGAGCGTTGCTGGCGTTACTCGAATATCTTCAGGGCGTCGACGCTGTTTTAAACCCGCTTGTTCACTTCTGACCCATGAAGTTGAAAGCCAATTGTTATCGCTAATGTGTTGAAGTTCCATGACTGTACCATTTTGTCACAGTGAGGGTGTGCCATTTTGGAACACTTGAACATTGGTGTTCACACCATACATCCGCTCAAACGTCGCTCACTTGGTTTGTTATCGCTTGGTAATCATAGTTTTACATTTAATTAACAACAAGTGTGGTGTAGTTGGCGTGTGACTTGCGTAATGCTCTTTGTGAACAGTGCGATACGACACTGCAATAACACATTGAACGAGAAACAAAAGGAAGAGTTATGATCTATGCACAGCCAGGTAGTGAAAATGCCATTGTTAACTTTAAATCGCATTACGATAACTTTATCGGTGGGGAATGGGTAAAACCAACGGGTGGTGAGTACTTTGACAATATCTCACCAATCAACGGACAAGCGTATTGTAAAGTTGCTCGCTCTGGCGAGGAAGATATTAATTTAGCACTGGATGCCGCGCACAACATCAGAGCAAAATGGGCCAAAACCAGCGTGACAGAACGTTCGAACATCTTGCTGAAAATTGCTGACCGTATTGAGCAGCATCTAGAAGAGCTTGCAGTTGCAGAAACTTGGGAAAACGGCAAACCAGTTCGCGAAACCTTGGCGGCAGATTTACCTTTAGTAGTGGATCACTTCCGTTACTTCGCTGGCTGTATTCGCGCACAAGAAGGCAGTGCGGCAGAACTGGATGAGCACACCGCAAGCTACCACTTCCCAGAACCGATTGGTGTGGTTGGTCAAATTATTCCGTGGAACTTCCCAATGTTGATGGCGGCTTGGAAACTAGCACCGGCACTAGCGGCGGGTTGCTGTGTGGTATTGAAGCCAGCAGAGCAAACCCCAACATCCATTCTGGTTCTGATGGAAAAAATCGGTGACCTTCTTCCTCCTGGTGTCATCAACGTTGTAAACGGATATGGTTCTGAAGCGGGTCAAGCATTAGCAACCAGCAACCGCATTGCGAAACTCGCTTTTACCGGGTCTACGCAAGTTGGCAACCACATTCTGAAATGTGCAGCAGACAACTTGATCCCATCGACAGTTGAATTAGGTGGTAAATCTCCAAACATCTACTTCTCAGATATCTTCGATTACGAAGATGAGTATCTTGACAAGTGTATCGAAGGTACGTTACTTGGTTTCTTCAACCAAGGTGAAGTTTGTACTTGTCCATCTCGCGTACTGGTTCATGAAGCGATTTATGACAAGTTTGTAGAGAAACTGACGGAACGTGCACAGCTGATTAAACAAGGTAATCCGCTCGATACCGATACTCAAGTTGGTGCTCAGGCTTCTCAAGAACAGTTTGATAAGATTTTAAGTTACCTGGAGATCGGCCGTGAAGAAGGCGCAAAAGTGGTCTTTGGTGGTGGAGTGTCAGAACAGCCAGAGTCTATCAACCAGGGGTACTACATTCAGCCAACCATGTTGGAAGGCCACAACAAGATGCGAATCTTCCAAGAAGAAATCTTTGGCCCAGTGATTGCTATCACCAAATTCAAAGATGAGGCTGAAGCGTTGGAAATCGCAAACGACACCGAATATGGCTTAGGCGCAGGTGTTTGGACACGTGATGCGAACGTCGCATATCGTATGGGCCGTAATATTGAAGCTGGTCGAATCTGGATCAACTGTTACCACGCTTACCCTGCACACGCAGCGTTCGGTGGTTACAAAAAATCGGGTATCGGGCGCGAAACGCACAAGATGATGCTGGATCACTACCAGAACACGAAGAACTTGCTGATTAGCTACAGCATCGACCCGTTAGGCTTCTTCTAGTGAAACTAAGTAATTAATAAAGAAAAAGCTGTATGAATCAAAACCCCGAATCTTCGGGGTTTTTTATTAGCGTGAGCTTGTCGGCTGAAGGTTAACTTAGATGTTTAACCTGCTTATATTGTGATATCAGGAACGTTGAATTATCGCCACTTTTCGTTCCATAAGCTTTTTTACGGCGGCGTTTTGCTTGTCAATATTGAGTTGCGGATCAAAGTCCAAAACGCGATTGCAAGATTCGAGACTGGCAAATTGATTTAAACATTCACCAAGCTCTCTTTTAGAGCTTGTTCGCGTCATACTGCTTTCTGATGAGGAGAGTAGGGTGACTTTACGGCCATGAAACGTTCCTTGCGGCACTGCATCACTTTGCTGCGCTTGTTGAACGTCATGAACCGATGAATTGGTGTATGTGGATTGGATGTCATTGGACATAAAGACACCTAAACTCTCAAGTCTAAAGTTTGTGGCATCGGTGGTGCCTCATCAATGGTTACATGCGAAGACAATAACGCTTCCCACGACTCGCTGTGCGTCAGCAATTCTGCTAAAGCTGTTTCAAAATATTCGTAATCCAGTCGCCTAATGTTAATGAGTCGGTTTAAACATAGGACATGTCGGTGGTTATCTAAACTAAAAAATAACTGGTGCTCAGGCCAGTGATAATTAAAGGCCAAGAAAGAGCGGTAGAGATCGGAATTTACAATTTGAAGGCCAACAATCTCAGCTTCGAGCTGCAGAGTTGTCGATTCTGGATGAAAGATGATATGCACCCTTAGATTATCATCAAAGGCTAAGCTTACTTCATTTTCCGTTAGATGCAGTGCAGGCAAGCCTATTTGATGAGCAAACTTTAGCAAAATCTCATCGATAGTTTGGCGTGCTGACATAGGAATAGTCCCTTTTGAAATTTTATCAAGGAAAATATTAGATGTATCTCTTCATGTTTATCAATATTAGTCGGTTGTTATTATATTTTGGCTTTTAAATGTGTTGAGAGAAATAGAAAGGCAAAAGTAAATGTGTTCAGATGCATATCTCAATGGCAATGAGATATATGAATATCATTTTTCTCTAATAAACTTCAATTAAGGAAGGAATGAAAGTGAGCAGAAACTGCTTTTGAAATTACAGTCCATGTTAACTACGTGTTGTTGAAAAATGCGATTTATTGTCCGCTTGTAGTATAAATATAAGTTGATCTTTTATATTTTTACATAAAGAATTGTGTGAATTTCAAATGAGCTAGATTATATAAAATAAGTTTATGGGGTCATAATGAACAATTCTATATGGGCTGGTTTTATTGGGTTATTCATACTGAGTGGGTGCAGTCAGACTGTGTCCGTTAATGGGGTGGATGGCTTTGATACACAGAGTCAGGCATCAGTCTATGGTTGGGTTTCTGTCGACGGCTACTTTCCACCTTCGATTACTTCTCTTGAAGTGGAAATATGTAAAATTATTGATAATCAATGCCTTAAATCGGCATCTCAGAGCTACCAAGGTGTTCAGTTGCCTGTGCAGTATTCGTTTTTAATTGCACCAATTCAAGCTGGTGAAGGAAAAATGAAGATTATTGGAAAGCTTTATTCAAACGGTGATCTCGTTGCGGAAAAAGAAAAGAACTATTTATTTTTTGAGGGAAATAAACAAGAAAACTTGATTCTTGTTCCAAAAATAAACAGATAAAATTTTAAGTACTACATTTTTATTAGAGTTTTCTAATTTATAAAAATAAAGACTATATCTTTCCTGTTGTGAAAGATTTGTTGTCTTTTATAAACATTAATTACATGACTTTGAAGTCATCGGGTCAGTTGTTTTTTAGACTCATACTTGTTGCAAAAACAGTATTTTTTATGATTATATCTCGCTCCTTGAACACGTTGGCTTGGCGTTTTAGGCTATAAAATATACATTTTTATGATTTTGGAAATTTAATTTTGTTCTCGAAACGGTGCCGAAATCTATTTAATTGTATTCTAATGTATAACAAAACAACCAAACTTAAATAACGAAATGATATTTAAGTTTTGGCTAATGATAAACGCTATCTGATAAAAATAATAAAGACGGACAGCAGAAATTTACTAAGTCAAACCTTTACCTTTAGGTAAAGGTAATGCTTGGGTTATTTGCTAATTATTCGGGGGGTATGGTAAGTGATAGAACTTCTATGCTCTTTTCTTTGCTTCTTTAATTCATACAGCAGTACTTAGAAATAACAACAATCAAAGTAGTGCTTTGAAAGTTTCTCAACATTTGCACTGAGAAACTCAAAATAATGAAGGGTAGAAAATGGATGTGTCAGGCCAACTAAACTCAGAAAGGGTCGACTCGAGTTCACGAAAAATTCGTAGTTTTTCCTGCTATGAAAAATCTGACGAAGTATTTCACTCAGACCAGTCTCACATTGTTGTCGTTCACAATGGTCAGCTTCGAGTTCAAACAGGTGATTGCACAATCGATGTTGCTGCAGAAAATGGGGTATTTCTATCCCAAGGGGATTACTTGTTAGAGTACTCTCCGCTAGATGGGGCATACAAAGCGTCGATTATTGCCTACGACAATGAACTCGTTAGTCAGTTGCTGCAAAAACACAGTGATCTCTTGATGATGCTGCCTAAGGTAGACAAAGTTTGTTCTGGTTTGTTTACTTTTGGTTTGAACATACTCGTTGAACAAGTGCTTTCCAGCATGCAGACGCTTGAGCAACAAGCGTACCCTGATGCCATTATGTGCCTAAAATACGAAGAACTACTCATTCTCTTGCTACACAGCAAAGGAGGAGAATCACTGTATGCGTTGCTGTCACAACAAACAAACCGTACGTCGGAACGGTTACGTCGATTTATGGAACAGCATTACTTAAAAGAATGGAAGTTGACAGACTACGCGCAGGAGTTTGGTGCCAGCTTAACCACTTTTAAAGAGCTTTTTAATGAGCACTATGGCATTTCTCCAAGAGCTTGGATCAGTGAGCGTCGACTACTGCATGCTCATAAACTGCTGTTGACGAGCAAGATGAGCATCGTAGATGTGGCGATGGAGGCAGGGTTTTCCAGCCAGTCTTACTTTACGCAGAGTTACCGTCGTCGTTTTGGAACGACCCCAAGCCGCGTACGTTCGGGAGACGATCAAGTGGCTATCGCGAAATGAAATGACTTGGGACTAAAATTTTCTGACTAATTTTGAAAGTCACTAACCAGTGTAAATTCTATTATGTATCGTGTAACAACGAACGATTAAAAATTATTACATCTCTTTCTTTCTGGATTGTTCGAAAGGGGTGCGGAGACGAACATAAATGAAAAAGCAGCATTGGCGACGCCGTTCGCTTTTTCCAGACAGCATAGTGACACAGCGGAAAGTGACTGTTTTACAAAGAGGAGCTCGTTATGAAAGCGCCTCGAAACCTACGCAGGATCTCAATGTTGTGCACGTCAATCACCGACAATTGTTGAGTGAAGGCGTCATAAATTATGAGCAGTTATCTTTACTTCAACGCTTGTTGGATAGAAATGTCGTCGATAGCCTGTGCGCTAGCCAGTTAGTAAAAACGTATCAAAAACTTGGTGCTTCGATAGACCGGTTTGCCATGCGTTTATTTTTGGAAATTGGATCGCAGCTCAGTGATAGCAGCACAATCACAACGTTCGAACAAAGGCTGGACTACATCAACTCTCGTCTGGGCTTTCGCTTTAATTTGGCTGTCCCAAAAACGTTGATGCTTTGTTTCCATTTATCACTCAACGAGTGGATTAACCGACAAGTCGATCAAAGTGCTCTTCATGCTTCGATTAAAGTTGAACAACTTATCAATCAACTCGATATTCAGAAGGAATATTGGTCGAAGCTATCAGGGGAAGACACCAGTGCCGTCTTTGTTCAACAGCAACTCGATCTCATTAAGAGCCAGCAGCATCAACTTAAAAAGCAACTTGGGACGTTAAGCGAACAACAGTTGCAAGTGATTGAATGTCATCGTTTGTTAATTGAGAAGTGGCAACCGTCTTTAGACGAGCTGAAAGGGTTCGCGGAGTACACCTCGACAACCGAACAATTTATTTCTGAGTGGAAAAATTGGTGTTCGGAAGTGCGACTTGAAGCCCCTGAGCTGAACGAAGTTTGGGATGCATGCGATGTGGTTTACAACGACCAAAATGCGGTTGCGAAAGTATGGCAATGGTTCAAGAACATGCAAACTGTTGGTGATATCGATCACTACTATTTTGATACTCAAAGTGGTCAGTGCGGCCAGGCTTGCAATCACCTCAGCCAGATCTAAATAGGGCGTTAAATGTTAGATAAGATGATGAAATCTTTAGCGGAAGCGCTAAAGGTAGGGGATTTTATTGCCTCAGAAAATGGTTCTTACAACATCGAGGTTGACCAGTTATCACTGACCATCAAGCAACATGCGTCATGGATTTTATGGGAAGCGACGTTACCCTTCCAGTTTAAAGAGCATCTAGATTATCAACAAGAACAAGCGTTACAACGTTGCATGCAGCTCTCATTAAAAACCATTCGTGAGGATGGCGGCGTACTGACAACCAATGATGATCAGCAATTGATTTTGCAAAGTAAAGTAAGGGTTGAGGACTGTTCGGTGGAACGGTTCTCTACTTTACTTTCTAAGCACGTCAATCTATGTGAACGTTACATTGCATTATTGGAACAAGAACGCGTGAACCACACAATCAACCATACAGTGTGGTTACCATGATGCTAAAAATCTTTCCCAACATTAGACGTGCTGCAACAAAGGCATTGTTATGCGCAGTGAGTGTTGTTCCTTTGGGATACGCGCAAGCAACAGACTTACACTGGCCCGAACAACCGTTCCGCTACTATGCAGATAATGACTCATTAAAAGAGTTGTTGAATAACTTCGGTGCAAATTATCGTGTCTCGGTTTCTGTTAGTGACAAAGTCAACGATCGAGTGAATGGGCGTTTTACCCCTGAAGATCCGGCGGAATTCCTCGATTACTTATCGCAAGTGTACAACTTGATGTGGTATTTCGATGGTGCCGTCTTACATGTCTATAAGGCGACAGAAACTCGCTCACGTTTACTTCAATTGGAATTACTTACGGCTAGAGAGCTACGCAGTACGTTAATTTCCACCGGCGTTTGGGATTCTCGTTATGGCTGGAGAGCTGCTGAGAGTAAAGGGTTAGTCTATCTTGCGGGTCCTCCACGTTATGTCGACTTAGTGGTACAAACGGCGGAGGCATTGGAAACGCGCTTGCTGCAGAAATCGAATTCAACCGACGAATTATTCGTTGAGATAATTCCTTTGAAGTACGCTTCTGCAACGGATAGAGAAATTGCATATCGAGATCAGACAATTACGGTCCCGGGCATCGCATCGGTGTTAAAACGGGTCGTGTCTGGTGTTCAAACGCAAGTGGCGAGTGCGTCTAGCAAAGAAGTTACCAGTTCAGATAAGCCTGTAAAAAGTAATAAAACCGCCTCAGTTCATGGTGGCGCAACAGTTGAAGCAGAGCCGGGCCTTAATGCGATTATCGTTCGTGATACTCAAGCACGATTACCGCTCTATCGTAAACTGGTCGCGCAATTAGACCAGCCGCAATCAAGAATTGAAGTCGCGCTATCGATTGTCGATATCAGTGCCAACGATTTAAGTCAGTTAGGCGTGGATTGGCGAGCAGGAGTGTCTGTCGGAAACAACCGCATTGTCGATATCAAAACAACAGGTGATGTGAATTCGGGGGATGTGACGCTCGGCAGTGGACAGAACTTTAAGTCCTTGCTTGATTCAACCAACCTAAATTACTTGCTGGCTCAAATTCGTTTATTGGAATCCAAAGGCAGTGCTCAAGTGGTTTCAAGACCAACATTGTTAACTCAGGAAAATGTCGAAGCGGTACTGAACAACAGCAGCACGTTTTACGTCAAGCTGGTTGGTAAAGAAACCGCAGCGCTGGAAGAGGTCACGTATGGCACGTTACTGAGAATTGTCCCACGTATCGTTGGTGATAGATTTGCTGCACGACCTGAAATTAACCTGAGCCTTCATCTCGAAGACGGTGCAAAGATCGCTGATGGTGGCGTCGATGATCTTCCTTCCGTTCGTAAAACTGAAATCAGCACCTTAGCGACGGTTAAACAAGGGCAAAGCTTACTTATCGGTGGTGTGTACCGAGATGAAGTGAGCCATCAGTTACGTAAAGTGCCATTGCTAGGAGACATCCCATATTTAGGCGCGCTGTTTAGAAGTAATACCAATACTAAGCGCCGCACAGTACGAATGTTTATTTTAGAACCTCGAATTGTTGTGGATGGTATTGGCGATAGTGTGTTGATTGGCAACGAATATGACTTGCGACCAAGTATCGGCAAGCTTAACAACATCTCCAACAATAGCGCTGAATTTAAATCGGTAGTGGAAGTATATAGCTGCACATCGAGGGTTCAAGCCGAGCGCTATCAACAAGACTTATTGTCACAGCAAAAGTCGTCTCAATTAACGCAGTGCCAATTACCAACAGGACAAAAGGGTTGGCGGGTGAAAGTATTGGAATGTGATGACTCACAAAGTGAGTGCGCGCGCCCTTCAGAGGAGTCTTAACCGCGATGCAGCAATGGAAAATTCGTATTTTATCAGGCGTGCATACCGGAGTAGAAGTCACCTTACCTGAAGGTGCTCTCGTGCTTGGCAGTGACGACTTTATTGCTGATCTTGTACTGTCTGATGCTGGGGTCGAAGCGAACCATTTCACCCTCGTTTGCCAGCAAGACTCGGTCATTTTACGAGGCTGCGAAGAGGCAAATATTAACAGTGAAGACATCGCTGTTGCAGGCGATGGTATCGAGTTGTCACGCCATGCTGTTGTCTCGGTCGGCGTTGTGAAGTTCGCTCTGGGATACGCGGAAGATGCGGTAATTGTGAGTAACGTCAGCGACGAATCTAGCCAACAGAATACACCTGTGGTTGCTGTGCAACGCTCTAGCTGGAAAAAAACAACGCTCATCGCTTTGCTTTGTAGTTTTGTCCCGAGTGTCATTTTTGCCGGTATGTGGTACAGCCAAGCTAACGGAAACAACAATGAAATTGTTACAGAAGCAGAACCCATTGTTTTGGTACGTAACATCTTAGGCGAGCTCAAACTTAGCGACGTTCGCGTGGAATGGAATGCCGCCGCACGCCAAGCAGTCTTAGAGGGCTATGTTGAAGACCGAACACAGAAACTCGATTTGCTTGGTCGAATTGATGTATTGGGCATCAATTACAAAAGTGACTTAAGAACGATGGAAGAAATCCGTCGCGGGGTTCGATTTATTTTGCGCAACCTCGGCTATCACCAAGTGAAAGTCGAAAATGGCGATGAGACCGGCACACTGCTGCTGACGGGCTATATCGATGATGCAAGCCACTGGAACCAAGTTGAACAAATCTTGGAGCGAGACGTGCCGGGTCTTATTGCGTGGAAGGTTGAACTGCAGCGAGCGGGTGCCTACATGGATACGCTAAAAGCGTTATTAACGGATGCGGAGCTACTGAAGAAAGTCCAGTTGGTCACCAGCGGTGATCGCATCGAAGTTCGTGGTGAGCTTGATGATATCGAAACGACTCGATTTTACGGTGTGACCCGAGACTTCCGGGAACAATATGGTGAGAAACCGTACTTAGTTTTGAAATCCATACCTAAGGTGAGTAAAGGCACCAACATCGATTTCCCGTTTCGTAGCGTTAACTTTGGCCAGGTTCCATATGTGATTCTGACCGATAACGTTCGCTATATGGTCGGTGCAAGAACGCCTCAGGGCTACCGAATATCCAGTGTTACACCTGCTGGTATTGAGTTGGTTAAAGGCGGGCGGGTGATAACAATAGAACTCGGATATGAAGGCGAGACGAACAATGACAAATCTTGAACAAATTTTAAATAACGACACAAACGGTGCGGAAGTGCACAAGATTAAGAGCAAGCTCTTAGAAGCACAAGCGGTGGTGAAACGTCAGTTGGATTTAGGGTGCTCACCACAGCAGTACCAATTGCTACTCAAACAGTATGAAGCTTACACAGCCGCCTATGCGGTCGTTGAATCATACGAAGCTAACTAAAAAATACGAGGAAGTCTTATGTCATTTTACGATGCTAGTAACAGTGTAAACCTTGATGATGTTAAAGCTAAGTTAGAACAACAAGCGAAAGATGCTAACACAGAAGTGACGGCAGCCATCAAGAACCTAGAAACCAATGCCGATGATCCATCAAAGCTTGCCGAGCTTCAGCACGCGATCAACAAATGGTCTGTTGTTTACAATATCAATGCGACCACCACTCGTGCGATTAAAGATGTGATGCAGTCGATTCTCCAGAAGGTGTAAAGCATGGAACGAGAAACGCGCCAACTGCTGGCTGAAATCGCGCTGATGGCAACAGGTATGCATCGTCATCAAGAAGCCAACACGATTGCAGATGGCCTTGAAGCAAGCTCAGGTTCTGAAGAGACCGTTGCGATGATTCGTGCAATGAGCCTCATGAATAAAGGCTTGTATGAAGAGGCTCATCAATTACTCGAACCACTTTGTAACGCCTATCCAGATCTGATCAGCTTAGCGGCTCTTGCTTCTGCCAAAGCCGGTTTACTGAGCAAAGCGGAAAGCTGGGTAGAACTTGCGTCACAAGGAAGCGAAGAAAGCCAAGCATTTGCTGCGAGCTTGTCTCAGGAGATTAGGAATCTTGGATGATCATTGATTCGAGTAACCTAGGTCTTCAACACCAATCTTTGCGCCAGTCGGAGTCGCGCCATTATGAGCGGAGCGATGAAGACAAGATGAAAGCACTCATGGAGCGAAGTGACAAGCAAGAGCAAGTTTCACATGTTTCTCCAAAAGAGACGCTAGAGAAAACAGAAGCGAAACTGGCGGAGATCAAAGCGTGGTATGAATCATTAAAAGACGCAGAGGTTGTCAGTAAACAAAGTGTCTTATCGTCGTTAAATGAAGCGTTTTCCGACCCTCAAGTTAAACGAGAGGCAATGTGGTACGCCTTTCATGAGGCGAAGAGTGCAAAAGGCAACGAACAGCCACAATCTGATTTGTTAAAGGTGTTGAAGCAGGAGTTACTAGGGAGTTTTTCGGGACAGCTTATTGCCGAACCACCTGCTGATAAAACAGCACTAAAAGCAATGCTAGCGCAGCATTTTCCACTGGGTGCCCAGAAAGAACAAGCCTTATGGCATTGCTGGGCAGAGTTGAAGTCGTTACCTGATATGGCATCAACACTGGACATGGTTCGTGATGAACTTAGCTTCATGATCCAAAAAAATGCGATGGTGAAAAACATCATGACTCACAGTCACAAGTTAGATTTATCTTAGGAGTACATATGATAAACACGCAGTACACCGAGGTGATGCAAACCAACATTGATAAGTTACAGGATGCGCAAGTCGAAGACGGTTTAAGCGAACGTTTTGAGCAAGCCATGTCGGTTCCCGAGGCAAGTAATGGCCTGGAGGGAGGTTTGCTAGAAAACATCAGCGAGTTGAAAAACACTATCGATAACGCGAAAAGTAACCTGCAAGACAACATGAAGATGGTGGGTGATGATCCGGCGCAATTACTGCAAATGCAGTGGGCGCTGACACGCATTACTTTTCAAGAAGAGCTGATCGCGAAAACCGTGGGTAAAACCACACAAAACGTAGAAACCTTATTGAAGGCACAATAGTGATGATGAATAAAATGAGAGCAGTTTTCATCATGCTCACGTTGTTTCTGGTAGGTTGTCAGACCGAGTTATACACCAACGTTACTCAGAAAGAGGGTAATGAGATGTTGTCGATCTTACTATCCGAAGGTGTCGTTGCAACAAAAGAACCTGACAAAGACAACACCGTCAAGTTAATGGTAGACAGTTCTCAAATCGCCTTTGCGGTAGATGCGCTAAAGCGAAAAGGTTATCCAAGAGAGCAGTTTTCTACACTGAAAGAGGTGTTTCCTAAAGACGATTTGATCTCGTCACCATTAGCAGAACGAGCCCGTTTGGTGTACGCGAAATCTCAAGAGCTCTCGTCAACCTTATCTCAGATTGATGGCGTGCTGGTGGCACGTGTTCATGTTGTTTTGGAAGATCAAGATCTGCGTCCAGGAGAGCGCCCAACTCCAGCTTCTGCCTCCGTATTTATTAAACACGCAGCAGATATTGCGCTTGATTCATATGTTCCGCAGATCAAATTATTAGTGAACAATAGCATTGAGGGGCTGAACTACGATCGAATCAGCGTAGTGATGGTACCCTCATCAGAGGTTCGAGTTGCTACTCAAAACAATCAATTTAAAAGCATTTTGTCGGTTCAGGTCACCAAAGAGACGGCGAATAATCTTATCGCCATTTTGGTGTTCTTGGTAGCGGCACTCATCGGCTCGAATATCGCTACTTTTACATGGTGTCGTAGGAACACGAAGCGTGGTTAAACCAGAAACACCACTCGCGCAGGTACAACACCAGTTTAACTATGCGCCTTGCCAGTACATCCATAGAAGTTGGATAGAGCAAAAGCAGCCTTGGTTACTAAATATCGAAGGCTGGAGAGATAACCCCATGTTTAACCAATGGTGCATAAATGAGTGGGCGTTATCTCCCGTTCCTGAGACGGCTTTTAACAAACCTTGCCATAGCTTGGCGTTGCTCCCAGCGGATGCGTTGAACCAACTCGTATTGATGGTGGGCGGAGCTTTACATTGTGTGGCAATGCGAGGCGTTGTTTTAAAACGCCCGAAACAGGTTCTGAACAACGTTTTTGGTTTGGAAGGCGCTCGGTTCTTAATTCAAAACGGGCCTATGCTGTTATCCAGTTGGCCGCAAGGCTGGCAGCGTTCGTTACCAGAACTATTGGATGAAAGGTCTGTTGAAGCAAGTATGAGGGCGCTGGGATATTTTTGGATGAGGTTTATTTTGATTAACTCACCGGAAGATGTTGTTCTTCGTTGGCAATTCAAATTAGAAAAGCAACTTAGCGAAAACGCAGAAACAGCTAACTGGTTGGAAGCGGATCAACGAGATCTGGCGTATCGACTCACAAAAAAAATCGCAAAACAGGTTATTCCTCAATGGTTTCATTTGTTGAAATAAAAACAGACAATTTGCAGCTGGCACCTGGCTTAAAGGTGCTGAAAGCGAAAGATTATGCCAGTTATCTGGATTCGCAACACTTAGTTGAAGCCGCGAACTCCAAAGCTGAAAGCATCATTGCTAATGCCCAACAAGCCTACGAAACCGAAAAACAACGTGGTTATCAAGATGGCCTTGCACAAGCCAAGATTGAAAATGCGCAAACGATGGTTGAAACCTTAGCACGTTGTAATGACTACTATCAGCAAGTCGAAGAAAAAATGACAGGTGTGGTGTTAGAAGCAGTACGTAAGATCATCGATACCTTCGATGATGTCGATACCACGGTGAGTGTAGTTCGAGAAGCGTTGCAACTGGTGAGTAACCAAAAGCAGGTCATTTTACATGTCCACCCAGAGCAGGTTGTTGAGGTGAGAGAAAAGGTGGCTGGTGTATTAAGTGATTTCCCTGAAGTCGGTTACGTTGACGTGGTAGCAGATGCGCGCTTGAAAAATGGAGGCTGCATTTTGGAAACAGAAGTTGGGATCATCGACGCCAGTATTGATGGACAGCTGCATGCATTAAAGCAAGCCATGGTGAAGCAGCTCAGCGAGCGTAAAATTACGATTCATGAATAAACCTCAAAAACTCAGCACTTGCTGAGTTTTTTCATTTTAATGCCTTTAAACAAAAAAAATCCGACCATTTCTAAAATATTCACTGCCATAAATCCTTAAGAATACACCTAAGAAAGCTGCTTAGTTGATAAGTGTTGCAACCAAGCAGCGCCTCTAAAACAACAAAAATAGGATTATTTAGTTGAATGGCTAATGGATTTATAACTTCTTTACTGACAGATTTTGCCAGCCGCTGCCAATTGGAGCCGTTGGTTTTTGATGAGGATGATTGTTGCCATCTACTCGTTGAGCAAAACACAGCAATCACAATTCGTGCACAAGAAGATCGTGTGACGCTTATCGGGCTAATTTCAGGTGATAAACCGAGTGCTGATATTTTGCATCAACATATGAAAGGTGCCTTAACGCAAGGCTCTCCAGCGGTATGCTGGGAGGAAGAGACCGGATATATCGGTTTCATACACCTGCCTCAGCAACTGCTAACTGCATCTTTTTTCGATGAGTCATTTGCGAATTTCATCGAGTGGTTAAAAAGTGCGAATACACAAGAAGTAACCAATAAAACAATCGAAGTACCGGAAACGAATACCACTCATTTTTCCACATTAAGGGTTTAAAGCATGATCAGTTTTGGAAGTGTTAGCGCGTTGCAGGTCGCCATGCCGCAAGCTCGTAACGAGATACTTAACGAAGGTAAGCTGAGTATTGGTGGCAAAGAATACCAAATCAACGCAGCGACCCAAGAATTTACTCGCGCCAATCCTACGAATGGTGCGGTAGCGCGATTTTTTGAAGCGACAGGAAAACTGTTTCGCGAAGGTAGCCCACAATCGGTAGCGAAAGCCCTTACAAAAGCCGTATTTGATAATGAGCAAGGACAAGCTCAGCGTTTACAAGCTGCTTCTTCTGTTGAGCATGGACAAATGTTCTTCAAAGATGGAAGCATAAAAACCGCATCAGATGTCTTAAATGCCTTTGCGAAGTTAGACAGTAAATCAGTTCAGTCGAACTCTGCTGAGCTAAACCAGTTAGCTGAGCGAGCGATGACAGAGGCAATGTTAGAAACCGATTCTGGTAAAAACCTCACATCACTGATTGGCGAAAGTGCAGCGAAGTTGCTTGCTGGACGTGTAGTAAAAGACTACGGCGGTGGTGTATCTGCAGCGCAGAAAAACCCGGCAGGTAGCATTAATCAAATGCAAGCGGTGTTTGATATGGAGGTGATGCATCTTAAATCGGCGCAACGTCATATCGAAGGTCTAGCAAGCACCGATCTAAGCCAAGGTGTATACGCTGAAGGACTGGCAGAGGACGCGTTTAACAAAAGTGGCGTAACCAATAATGTTGAAAGAGCTGCGGCGTGGATCATTAATGCTTCTAACTCTAAAGGAAACGATGCCGAAAATATTACGTCTTTACTGAAAGAATACGCGTCTAATGGTAAAGATTTATTGAATATGGAAAACCTAAAAGAGCTACACGCTCGATTGGTGCCTAATGTTGAGCGTGATTACCGAGGGCCAAATATTTCGGGTGGCACTTTGCCTTCAAGTATTGGCGGTGAGGGCATGTTAAAGCAGCACATTGAAGGCTTTTTGAAAGAGAACCCTGTAGAAGATAAAGACTTAGGTAAGCATTTGTTCGCCGGAGTTATCGGGTACCATGGCTTTACCGATGGAAATGGTCGCATGGGTCGCATGCTATACGCGATAGCAGAACTTCGTAACGACTCGTTCAATCCTTTAGCTATGGATGCAGAAAATAGCCTTCACGGTATTAAGTGATTTTTTACTTCTATTTAATTTTTGGAGCGGCGATTGCCGCTCTTTTATTTTCCAGCTTAACCTTAATTTTTCTTCTCAATAAAACGGCTAATAGCAATAAAAATGAGACGTTGAAATAAAGTGTCGGTTTCTATCTCGCCATAAAATCTCTTTTATCCTTATACGCTTATTTAAATGAGCCGTTATACCCAAGTGGCTTCGCTGCAATAAATATATCGATGTCACTTAGTTATAATAAATTAGACAGGACACAACATGGATACAGGAAAGATTAATATACTTCTCTCTGAGCTAGGAGAAGTGCTGAACCTTGAGCGCGTGACAGCGTATGACAATCAAATGTGGTCACTGCATTTTGCTGAAAACAACAGTGTCGATGTTCTGCTCGTAGAGGAAAAAGGCGAGTTATTGATTTCCAAAAACCTGCTTATAGAACAAGATGATATTACGCTAGATAAACTTCAAGTTTTACTTGAATACAACTTCTTGTATCGAGAAACAGGTGGTGTGCAGTTTTGTGTGAATCCAACACGCAAAGACGTTGTTCTTCAAGTTGCTATCGCGGCTGGAAGTGAACTCACCAACATTGCTAACTTAATCATTCAGTTGAACGAATTAGTTGATACTTGGGGACAGTTATTTCAAAACAACACGGTTGTAGATTTTAGCCAAACAGACGTACACGCATTTATTCAAGTTTAAGGCATCACACATGGTCAATATTAATACATCGCAAATGCACTCGTTGAGTCAGTTAACGTCACATTTGTCGACACAAAATCAAGCTGACGACAAAGAGGTTCGAGCACACAACGGTAAAGATATTTTTGTTAAAGAGGGCGCACCAAAAAATAAAAGTATCAGCGCGCGTATTAGCCACCAGAATAAAGCGAAAGATATTGTAGTGAACCTGCTTACTAAGCAGGGTATTCCTAAAGATGTTGCGAAGCTGATGCTGAAAAATGTGTTGAACGGTGAAAACAAGTTAACGCTTGGGAGCCTGAAAAATCTTGAGAGATTGTCGTCTGGTCCTAGCTCAAATTGGCCCACTTCACAAACGGCAGCCTCTTCTTCCAAAACCAATAAAGCCTCATCGAGTGTCGCGCTTATCAACGAACATAAAGCCAACCTTCAAAAGCTTGGTGATTTTGCCTGTACGGACTTAAATACGTTCGGTGTTAAGGGGTCACAGTTTTATGAAACAAAAGGAAAGCCACGACTAAAAGAGCTTCACGCGGATCAAGCGCGAATCATGCAAGATCACAGAGCGACGATGTCCGCAAACGGAGTTCAAGCTGCAGCACAAAGAGGAACCGCACCGCAATTAAGCACTCTACAGAACATTGCTAAGGCAGTACAAACCGCGAAAGCTGGCTGCTGTACTACATTTGCCTTTGCTGCCGCCGCTGAGATGATTCAAGGCATGTCAGGAACACCTGAAAGTGAACCCAAAGTAGAAGTGGTTGCGTTTAAAAAGGGTCATTCAGGTACACACCTTTATGTACTGGTTGGTCGACAAGAGGGGAGCGACATAAAAGATCCATCAACGTGGAGTAAGGATGTGAAAATTGTTGACCCGTGGGCGACATCTGCATTCGGTGCACCAATGTTTGGAGATGCACAACGACCACCTGTTTCGAATATGTTCCCGCCAACAGAAGTCATTTTTGATAGCCATAAACTGGGTTAGTCACTCTGCAAAAGAAGTGAGCAAATACACCATGCTAAGCATCTAACCTTTATTGAAAGAGCAGCTCTGAGCTGCTCTTTTTTATTACTCTGGCAACTCGATTTTAGAGCGAGATTTCTGCGGAAAACCTCACAATGAAGGCGAAAAAGTGACAAAAATAAAGCCATTACCGACATCGTTCAATCTGCAATCGTTGTTCAATAGAGTTATTGAAACAAAAGGAAAAAGTTATGAACACGATTCAACAACTGCTCTTGGAGTTTTGCCAACTCAATGAGTTGCCCGAACTGAATTTTGAAGAAAATGAACGTTGTCAGCTACTGGTCGATGATCGCTACATGTTGTATTTCATCGCGACAGATACGGATGATTTGATGTTGTCTGTAACGTTCGGAGGGTTAGAAAAATCCGGTGAACAACGACTAAAAGGTTTAGAGCTTCTTGCTCATGCTAACTATCAAGGAATTGGTAGTGGCAACCTCGCACTTGCTTTGGCTCCAAACGGTCGACAGCTTGTCTTAGCAGGACGTAAACCCGTTGAGCATCTAAATACGACGAACCTTACCGCTTGGTTTCACGAAGTTATTGAACAGGCCGAGCTGTGGCAAGCGCGTTTCGCAATGTTGGATCAAGCGATTCCAACCACCTCTAATCATGAACAAGCTCATGTTCAATCACTTCGTGTGTAGGAGAGAAAAATGGTTAATACAACACAAAAAATCAGCCAAAGCCCAGTACCTGATCTAGAACAGTTTCGTGCAGTTGCTGCGCAAAAAGATGATCGAGTGATCAGTAAAAGAGGTGAAGTAAAAGAACCTTCCACATTCCACAAAGGTCATAAGTTTGCTTCTATTCACGAAGGCGTATTGAGAAGCAAATACACTAAGTTTTTCCAAGAAAACATCAAAACTCACCTTGATTTAAAGCAGGCGCTACTTAAGCAAGAAAAACCTGAGGTTGCGCTGTTGGCTTACTCCCTAGTGAGTCCTTCAGGCTATCGCGGTGAGCCACTTACTGAGCGTAAAATCTTAGAAGTTGTCAGCCTATTGGATGAAATAAAAGTGAGCAGCGATACGTACCAGCAGCTTAAAAATACGTTTGATGCGATCAGCAAAGATCCGCGTATGCAGGTGAGTTTAGAAGCCCAGTATCCGGGAAAAATGGATGGCTTTGCTGCTGAACTGCTGCAGATGGGCAAAGAAAAGCTAAAAGGTTCTGGTGTTAACGCCGTTATTAACTTGGCATTACCTGGCGTTGGCTTATTGATTTCTACAGGTCGAGAGTTGCACAAAGCGGCCGTAAATGGTGATGCTGAGGCTTACCATCATCAGTTAGAACAAATTTCACAGTTGCCAGGGCGAGATCAACGTCTTTCTATGCCGATGCAGCAAACCTTGGCTCAAGGTCATGCGATACTGTCGGCTGAAGGTGGCATTGGAGCTACGTTAGGTATGGCGACGGGGAGCCTGGGCACGTTCGGTGTTAGCTCTGTAGCAACGGTGGGCGTCACACCGATAGCAAAAGAGGCAATCGGTTCTGCGGCAACGACTGCTATCATGAGTGGCGGTGGCTTTGTGGCGAACCAAGCTGGGGCATACGGGCTAAATACGGAAGTAAAAGAGCAACTTATGCAAGGCGAAATGTCTGGTGTTTTACCTAGACTTGAAGTTTCCAATGCAAAAGGAGACTTTACCTTCAGTATGCAAGATCCGGCTTCTGTCCGCGCATTAATGGCGTACCTTGGCCCTAAGGAGAATACTGCAATGACTTCTCCTCAAGCGCCTAAAGAGGCACAAGAGATGGAAGCCGCTCGATTAACACTGAAAAAGATGTTGGGTTCAGAGCCAAGTGAGCACTTGGTTCCTGACGTAGACTCTATCTTGAAGCTAAGCCCAGAGGATGCACCAAGTAAAACCGAGTCTATTGCTAACGGGGCGTTTAAAAAACTGTTAGGAGAAGATTGGGATTGGCTCATGCCAGCTGTTCGAGCGATTGATAAAGGGGAAGCAAGTAAAATCAACGAAAAGCTCACCTACAAGCTCCCCCTAGATGCAGCAAACGGACGGGTTTATCTTGATAAATGCCCAAACCTGAGTGACGTCCAATTAGATGCGCTAGAAAAACTAGGCTCACCAAGTCAATTGCGATTGATGTACTTGGCAGAAGGCTGGGTGTAATTTCAAATGGTAAAGTAGGGAGTAGGTGCTGCTCCTTACTTTATCTACCGTCAGCGTTACTTTTTGGGGCTGGCTCATCGCCATTGAATTTAATTTTTCGACTGAAGAAACAAACACACAAGTGTCAACGTTATACCAACCCAACCAATGAAAGAAATTTCTTCCCCAACAATCGCAACTGCTAGTGCTGCTGCGATAACAGGTTCAAATAGCGTGAGTATGCTAGCTCCACTGGCTGTAACAAATCGTAACCCAAACCCAAAAGCGACGTAACCTAACCCCATTGGAATCAAGGCCATGTAGAGCATGACCGTCGTATTCGTTGACGATGCAAATAGATTATCACCCGTGATGAAAAGTGTTGGTAGAAGCAAAACTCCACCAATACCAAAAACACTTCCCATGGCCGTTTGCGATTCAATGCCGTGGTCAATCATAGCCTTTACTCCCCATGAGTAAATGGCGTACGTCAGACCTGCAAATAGGCCAAGTAATACACCCCAATGCTTCATATCCTGATCAAATAAGCTATTTGCGGATGACTCAGAAGCCAGCAACAAGGTAATGCCAATGACCCCGATTGCGAAACTCATCATCCAGCGCTTGGTTATGGTCTGATTTCGGCTAAAGAGACACTCTAACAAAGCAGAAAAGAAAGGTGCAGTGGAGATAGAAACAACCGTACCAATAGCCACACCGGCGAATCGCATTGATGAATAAAAAGCCAGTGGGTAGGTGGCTAAGGCGATAATACTAACCAGTAACGTTTTCTTCTTATGTGCGACTTTTCGAAAATCTCTCTTCAGTGACTTCGCAGACAGACATGCTTGCATAAATCCACCAATACCCATAGAAAATGCGCCAATGGCGAGAGCACTGACATCCGGTGCCAAGCTGGCAGCGGTGCCCGTCGTTCCCCACAGGGTTGAAGCAAAAAGTATGGATAAAGTTCCTAATTGATAGTCGGTGAAATGTTTTTTTAACACTGTAATTTCTACCTAGTGAATGGCTGTTTTAGGGTAGAAAGAATAAAAGAAAGCGATAGAGATTTTTGTGCTGAAAAGACGGAATACTTGTTCCAGAGGACTATTTTAGTGACTACCGGGAAAACTCTCTAGGAGACATACCAAAATGCATTGAAAACCGTCGACTAAACGCGGAAAGGTCACTATAGCCAACTCGTTCAGCTATCAACTGAACTGGAAGGTCTGTATGAGTCAGTAGTGCTTTGGCTTTTTCCATACGTTGTAGTGTAATGTACTTATGGACGCTCACTTTTAGCTGCTCTTTAAAAAGCTTTTTAAACTGCGTCGGACTCAAGCAAGCGGCATTCGCTAATGAGGCAATGGTGAGTGGCTGATCAAGCTGCTCGGCGATCACAACCTGTACATCTCGAATACGCGAATCTACGGAGCGAGACCGCTTTTGCTGCTCTAGCAACAGATAGAAGGTTGCAACCATTGAGTTTTCAATTTCATCATTAACCTGATACTCAAGTTGTTTTTCGACAAACTGGATAAAGCTCAGTAGAGGCGGGCTAATCGAAAACACAGCCACACTACTATCCATCAAATGAGTGGGCAAAGTGGTCATATCCGCAACAATAAAGCGTGATGACTCTTCGGCATTAAAACCGTGAGCACAACTTTTGGGGATGACTATGCAGTCGCCAACCGCCACCTTTCCGACATAACTATCCATATCAATATGTATGTTGCCCTGGAGAGGAAGCACGAGTTGATGATAATCACTATGAGTATGTCGGCTCATACGTTTCGTGTAGGAGCGGATGCTTAAGCTAGATTTCATAAAACAACATACAGTTAAAGGATACCGCATTATAGCGTTGAAAGTATCGAGGTTGAAAGCTGGGCAGTTGTAAGCCCAGATCTTGAATGGGATGTGGTTTGTCAGTCCGCCTCGGACTCTAACGAGGCCAACCAACGAAGCACTTCCGCAGTTGCTTCAATAAGATCGCTTGGGATGTACTGGTCGACGTTGCCGTCGGCGTATAGTGCACGAGCAAGAGGGACTTTTTGCATCACAGGAACGCCTTCTTCTTTAGCGATTGCGACCATACGTTTGGCTACCGCATCGGTTTCCATCAAAGTGATGACGGGCAGGGGCGTTTCGCCTTTCTTGTAATAAAGGCCAACCGCGATATGTGTTGGGTTTGTAACTAATACATTAGAACGTTTAACGTTTTCGCGCTGATTGGAGGCTTGTAGCTCTTGGTGCAACTGACGACGTTTGCTTTTTATTTCTGGACTGCCTTCCATCTCTTTGTATTCGCGCTTCACTTCGTCCTTGCTCATTTTGAGCTTTTTCGTGTGATCAAATTTCTGGTACGCAAAATCTGCGGCAGCGATGACGATGAAGCCTACCGAAGAGATAATCATTAATTGTTTAATCATGACGCCAGTAATGGTCGGGACACATTCTAGCCCACAAGTTGGAATTTGCATTAAAGCGTTGATGTTACCGCGTAATGTCACCCAGATAATGCAGGAAAGAAGAGAGACTTTAAGGATCGACTTGATAAACTCAATCACACTCTTAAGAGAAAAAATGCGTTTGGCCCCTTCGACGGGATTGATCTTTTTGATGTCGGGTTTAACGGATTCACCACTAAATAGGAACCCGAACTGCCCCATATTGGAAAAGATGGCGACGAGTGCAGCAACCAGAATAATCGGAGCGAGTAGATAGGCAATTTCTTTTGCGATGGCGATAGCGACATCGACTAGCGCATCTTGGAAACCCTGATAAGCAAGCTTACTTGGTAGGAGAATAAGCGCTGAGATGTGCGACATGTAATAATCGGCGAACGCAAACAGTACAATTATGAGCGCCAAAATTAATGCAGACGATACGATTTCTTGGCTTTTGGCAACCTGACCTTTCTGCCGAGCATCGCGTAACTTTTTTGCGGTGGGTTGCTCTGTTTTTTCTGCACTCATAAAGAATCCTAAGCGTTATTGCCAAATGGTATTGAGTTGTTCTGCGAATCGGGTAATGCCGTAAAACTGTACTTCAAAGTGATCCATCATTATTCCGAGATACACGATCAGTAAAACACTCGCGATGGCACTTTTTATTGGCATGGCAAGGAAAAAAACATTCAATTGCGGTGCAAAACGACTGATAAGCGCCAGACCAAACTCAGCAAGAAACATTGCCAACACTAGTGGAGCGGACATCAACACACCAAGCCACATAAGCTGTTCAAATTGCGCGTAGAAGAAGCTCACCCATGCGTCGCTAACGGTTGGGAAAAAGTCCACGATCGGCCAAGATGTATAGCTTTTGAATAACGCATAGATAAAAGTGACAAAGCCCCCGCCAGAGAAGAACAGGGTAATCAACGTTTGGGTCAGCAATACCGCTGTTGGTGTGGATTGTGAGCCTAGCGTTGGATTAAACATACTTGCCATGGCAGCACCACGTTGGTTGTCGACCAGAAAACCGGCCGCTTCTATCGCCCAAAAGGGGATAGCAGCAACAAACCCGATCAATAGCCCAATTAATACCTCCTTACCCAAAATCACTATCAGCCAAATGCCGTCGGTTTCTGCGGGCAAGCTTTGCTGATTAATCATCGGAAATATAAACAGCGCGAGTGAGCAAAGCACACCATTTCTCACCATGGTGCCGCCTAGCATTTGCTTGCTCAAAATAGGCAAAAAGATGAAGCATGCCATTAACCGAGGTAACGTCAGGCTGTACAAAAATAAAGCCTGGTGTAAGTCGTGATAACTCATCGTATTTGAGGAATTTTATCCATGGCAAGCGAGGCGAAGGCGTGGAGCTCTGCCCCAAGCCATTGCGTTGTGACGAACAGCGTAATAATGACCGCGATAAGCTTGACCACAAAGCCTAACGTTTGTTCTTGGACCTGAGTTAACGCCTGAATAAGCGACACCAATGTACCAACCAATGCTGCGACTAAAATCGGCGGTAATGACAAGTACAACACTAGGGTTAATGCTTGAGTCGTGAAATGAATGATTTCAGCAGAATGCATACTTTCTCCGTGATTAACCGTAACTCAACACTAAGCCGTGGGTGAGCTTTGTCCAGCCATCAAGCAAGACAAAAAGCAACAATTTGAAGGGGAGGGAAATCGTCATTGGCGATACCATCATCATCCCCATCGCGAGTAGGATATTCGACACAATTAGGTCAATAGCGATGAACGGTAAGTACAACAGAAAGCCAATTTCAAAAGCGCGAGTAAGCTCGCTGACGGTAAATGCGGGCAGTAAGAGCAATAAGCTGTCCGACTCTAAACGGTCTACGTACTTCTGTGGCCACAATGTGCGTGCGGCATCAGTGAAGAATATGGCTTCGGTTTCCCGAATATGCTTTTTCAAAAATTCTCGATAAGGCTGTAAACCGCTTTCAATGAGGCCTTCTACACTTGCAGAATCTTCAAGGGAGATATCATGCTGCTTTACGTAGTCGTAGGTTTCAAACCCGACGGGAGCCATGATGAAAATTGACAAAATAATAGCCAATCCGTAAAGCGCCATATTCGGCGGAATTTGCTGTACACCGAGAGCGTTGCGCAACAGTGAGAATACAACGGCGAGTTTCACAAACGACGTCGCCATCATGGCGATAAATGGGATCAGTGCCAGCAGTGCTAAGCTGACAATGAGATTGAGCTCGTCGGGTAACTGGATCATGCTGGCTCCTGCGTGCCACCGAACAGCTCCAGTACGCGCACGCCTAAATGTTCGTTAACATTAACCAGTTCACACTCGCCGATGATTTTGCCGTTGGCACGCAATGTTACCGGCTTAGATACAGGCTGGTTTAGCTCGAATACGTACCCTGGCTGAAGCTGGTTAAGCTGCTCTAGCGTGATGGTTTGATGGCCGATATCAAACGTGAGTTCCACAGGCAGTTGCTGGTGGTCGGTTAACATTTCTGAAGTGTTTACGTCATTCATATTGGTTTCTTTTTCCATAATGTGAAGAGTTTGGTCATCCAGTTGGCAGCGCCAGAGATTCTGGTTAGATACTTGAAAAATGGCTTGTTGCTTGGCGATGTAACCATCGTCAAAAAAGATGACATCTCCCAGCTCGAGCGAATTAAATTCGCTTAACGTCAAATGGGTCCTTCCAAGACTTAACCACACAGGTAAAGCGAGGTGTCGAGCTTGTAGAGCAGCGCTGTTTGGTAGCGCATCCAACAACACGTCTGATCCTTCGCTAACCCACAAACAAAGAGAGCCGTTAGGCTTATTGAGGGTTAACATTAAAGTATGCTCTTGGGCCTGGCTCGCCTCTAACGGCTGTAGTTGACTAAGAATGGGTAACTGACCAAATAGCGCTTTGATTGCCTCACTATGCGGTTCTATCTGTGAGCTCAAAAGTGCTAACTGGAGGGAGTTAGGCAGGGACTCAAACGCAGTAGCATTTAAGGTCGATTTCAGCCAATGTTGGAGCTGCGCACGAGAAAAGTCTACTTGTAGGGTTTGCCCTCCAATCAACGTGGTTAAACGGAACCCTTCAAATGAAGGGATTTGAGCAACAGTAATCGATACGCTCTGACCATCAGTCCCTTGGAAGTGGCACTGTTTTGCACAAAGTTGATTGCTGAGCGCGATACTTTCTGCATCCACTTTGGGTATTATTAACGGTGTCATAGGTCATTCTCCGCTTGCCATTCTTCATACACGCTGCGTTGTTGGCGTGAGTGTTGTTGTTCATGTTGTTGTTGATCGAGCTGTTGAGTTTGTTCGCTGATCGCTAAGCGAAGTGGCTGCTCACCACCGAATCGGTTTAGCCGTTCAGCAAGATCTTGTCTAGCTTGCTGGCTAATAATGGAAAGGGCATGCTCTTGTCGAATCGTCACGCTATACCCTTGAGCGTCCAACTTGATGTGGATTTCGCCACCTTTTAATTGTCCTTCACTTAGAAACAGCCGAACCTCTTTGTTGTCCGATGCGGTTGGCAGAGCAACATAGATTTTATCCACCAATTGCTGGAGTAATTGGTTTACGTCTCGCGTTGGGCTTGGTTGAGCCTGCGAAGCAACACTTTTTAGGATGACATCGCCTTGTGTTACCGCACTTGCAAGGGGTTGAGAAGGCACTTTTTCTTCATCCGTTTTAACGGCGACTAGTGCGCTTTTCGTCACGATTTTTTCAAGAGGCTTGGTTTCAGGCAGGCCACCAGTTTGGTCTGATCGTTTGCCTGTATTCTGTAGCGGCGGAGTTGCACGCTTATTGTGCGTTTTTTCAGTTTGCCTTTTCGTTAAGCCAACAATGTTAATCCCATCTTGAGCGAGCTCTGTCGCTGTCGCATTTTGGGGGAGCAAGCCAGATTCAAGCGTAGAGAGATACTCCGGCGAGGTATGTTTATCCATCGGCGTCGGTTTATCATCTTTCAAATGAGCTTGAAAGTGAGGATCAACACGCTCGGTAGAAGGGGAGCTTAGAACTGTGTCGCCATCGCTTTTTCCATCATGTTTAAGCAATTTATTGTTTTTGCTAATTATTTCTTCGCTATTTGCTGCGTCGTCTTGCGATTTCTCTATATCTCTCTTACTGACGACGTCACTTTGACCTTTTAAAGTGGAGATGTTTTTGTCAGCGTTGGCTTCTTGGTCCGATAGGTTAAGTTTCTTATCTAGACCTTGAGATGTCTTATGCCTTAGCGGTATGTCTTCTTCGCCAGTATGATTTTTTTGGGGATTCCCAACGATAGGCTCCTTTCCCTTGCTAGGCTTCTTCGTCATTGCATGCTCGAATTGTGATTGAAGCTCGGCCTCCTTCTCGAGAGGCGCTTGTTCCGGCGTTGATTTGTGCAGCGTATTCGATGTTTCAGTTGTTGGGGTAATGCGCATAGTGAACCTTTAGATAATGTCGACAGTGCGAAACTCTTCCTGTTCGAGTTCTTCTTGGTATTGCCTTTCTCGCGATTTTTCCGCGACTTCTTGTTGCTGCAACTGAACGAATTTTTCTTTGGTTTTATGGGCTTGTCGCGCCTCTTTTTGCTTTTCTTTAAGTGCCGAGCGTTCGATTTCAAGCGCTTTTTTTGACTCGGCCACACGTTGTTTAAGTTCGGCTTCTCTCTCTCTTAACAACGCGATTTCTTGTCTTAATGTTTCTAGCTCTTTGAGAACGAGTGTTTGTTGTTTTGCTTTAGCAAAACGTCGCTCTTCTTCTTCCTGGCGCCAAACGTGATAGTCCGCGACAGAACGTTCGGCCTTTTGAACCTGTGCTGCGGCGTTTGACACTCGGTATTCTTGACGCTTGACGGCTTTATCCGCACGTTCAGCGCGAATTTTTTTGATTTCTAATAAGCGTTCTATCATTGTTTCGCCATCCCTTTAAGTTGAGCGATAGCGCCATCAAGATCGCTTGGTTCATGAGTGCCTTGGCGTAAAAAGGCGCGTATATCATCACTTTGTGCAATGGCCATATCCGCTCGGCTATCTGCGCCATGTTGGTATTCGCCAATTTTGATTAGCAGTTCAACTTCTTCATACTTAGCTAACATTTCGCGAATATGAGCAGCAGACGCCTGATGATCGGATTCAACGATTTGATTCATCACTCGGCTTGCTGAGCGAAGTACATCAATGGCGGGATAATGGTTCATTGCCGCAAGTTTGCGCGAGAGAATGATGTGCCCGTCTAAAATTGAGCGAGTTTCATCCGCGACAGGCTCCGTCATGTCGTCACCTTCCACCAACACGGTGTACAGTGCCGTAATTGATCCTTTGTCTGATTGTCCAGCTCGTTCCATCAGCTTTGGCAAAGCGGCAAAAACAGAAGGCGGATAGCCACGTCGTGTTGGTGGCTCGCCTGCGGCTAGTCCAATCTCCCTCTGTGCGCGGGCGAAACGCGTTACAGAATCCATCAGCAGTAGCACGCGTTTACCTTGGTCACGAAAATATTCTGCGATAGAAGTGGCAACAAAGGCGGCTTTGGCGCGCTCCATTGCTGGGCGATCAGAGGTAGCGACCACTAAAACCGATTTGGCCATTCCTTCTTCGCCTAGGTCATGCTCAATAAACTCGCGCACTTCGCGTCCACGTTCACCAATTAAGGCGAGAACGGTCACGTCAACTTCTGCGGAGCGAATCAGTTTTGCCAGTAGGGTACTTTTACCCCCGCCAGCCGCTGCAAAAATACCCATGCGCTGACCTTCACCACAGGTCAGTAGCCCATCAATGGATCGAACGCCAAGAGAGATTGGCTTTTCAATCAGTTTACGTTGCATTGGTGGTGGCGCATCGCGATAAACAGGATACCAAGCACTTGGTTCCTGACTCTGCGTACCATCGAAAGGACGCCCAAGCCCGTCAAGCGTTGTACCTAACAGGTGGTCGCCAACACCCACTTCGTGCATTTTGCCCATTGGGCTTACTTCTGTATTTGAGGAAATCCCAAACATATTTCCTAACGGGGTGAGCAAAGCGTGATGCTGCTGGAAGCCAACCACTTCCGCTAACAAAGACAGAGTTTGATCGGGATTACGCAACTCACACAGTTCACCTACACGAACGCCAGGGACGACAGCTTTGATAATGGTGCCGGTGACTTGTGTAACGCGCCCGCGAATTTGGATCAAACGCGTGTGTTTAATCGCAGATTGTTGGATATCAGTGATGTATGAGAAATCGTTCAAGGTAAAAATATGCGCAATGATTGATGCTGAGAGAATAGAAAGTATAAGAATCAATTTATAGTGAATATCAGTCGGGAGTTTTTAGAAAACTGAAAGCGCACTAAAAAAACACGTCTGATTTTGACAGCTTCAACAAAGCGCACTTCCTATAATTCGCCTGTATTGTGCGGAAGGAGTGCAAGTGAATGAGTATTATCAACAATCATATCGCAACAAATCCAAAGTTTGATGCGTCTATCCAAAACGGGTTGGAATCGTCTCGCCCCGACGTTTCACAAAAAGGCAATTATCGCGGTGAAACCGTCCGTGTTCACAATGCCACACAATCACTTTTTGATGCGATGGAAGAACTCACTTCACTCGGTTCCGAAAAAGCAGAGAAAGATCTGACCAAGCGCAAAGTGAAAGACAGTGGTGTTCGAGTTAATGAAGCACATGAACTCGTTTCGGACTATTTAAGAAAAGTCCCTGATCTTGAAAAGAATCAAAAGATCAAAGATTTGGCTACAAAAATGGCGGGAGGAAATATCTCGACCATCGCGCAATTACAAGCCTACTTGAATGGGTTTTCCGAGGAGAAAAGCCATCAATACCTTGCGTTAAAAGCCGTGAAAAAGTTTTTGAGTGCGAGTCCAGAAAGTAAACACCTACTAGCGCTGATTGACCAAGCACTTCTAAGAATCGAGCAAAACCCAGATACATGGTCTCAAATTGATACGGAAATCCGGGTCTCAAATTTTGCTGATGAATACAGCCAAGAGCAAGAGTTTAGCTCTTTGCATCAGCTGCGCGGCTTCTACCGCGATACCGTTCATAGTTATCAAGGGCTCGGCGCTGCTTATCAAGATGTGGTGGCGCGCTTTGGTGAGCAGGAGGTATCGACCGCTGTTGACTTTATGCTGCAAGGCATGAGTGCAGATCTTAGTGTTCAAGGTAGCAGTATCGATTCGGTTAAGTTGCAGTGGTTGATGTCCGATATGCAAAAACTCAAAACTCTAAATACGTTGCAAGATCGTGTAAGTCAACTGTTCCAAATGTTTAAACCGGAAAGGACGAATTATGGCTTATCAAGTTTCTAATTTGATGGCTGATGTGATTGCGTTGGTAGAGCAGCGATGGGTAAGCAGTGATGAGATATGGAAAGTCGCCAACGCAATGGAATTGACGGCGGTAGAACAAAAAATCGATTTTTTTCGAGAGTTCCATAAGTTAGTTCGCGCAATCCCAATTGACGTATTCGCCGATGAAGAACAACGACAGAATTTAATCCAAGCGGTACAAAAGGCGCTAGACGAAGCCATTGATATAGAAGAAGAGGAAGCGTGGGAAGATGAGTTGGATTGATGCATCCGTCGATGAATTTTGCCGAGGAATGGGGCTCGATGCCGTCGATTTCTCATCAGCTGGACGGGTGCAGCTGGATTTTGAGCAAAGTGGTACGCTGCATATTGAGCGACAGGGTGAGCAGTTATTCTTGATGTTGTCTCGAGCGTTACCTTGGCATCAAATCAGTGACATGATTCAAAGTGCACTGTGTTTGTGTCATGCCGATCAAGGCTGGCCTTTCGAAATTAAAACCGGCTTGTTAGATGAACAAACTCTGGTTTTTTCAGCAAGGCTAAATGGAGAAGAAGTAACACTTCCGACCTTAGAGCAAGCGTTTACGCTTTTGGCTCGTCTACATAACGATGTGGCAGGCTCATGACTCGAGTCAGCACTTTAAACGTAGGCATCGAAGCCTTTACGCATGTTACTCATAGTGAAGTTAAGGCCGATTTCCCAGAGCGATTTCAATTGCTTCCTGATGGTCAGGCGGTCGCTACACATTTAGAGAAGCTCTATGACCTCCGGCCTTCAGACCAATATCTCATCGCGTTAACTAAGCCCAAGCTGCTGCACTCAGAGTTGTTGCGTCCAGAAAAATACCGTCAACAATTTGATGAAACGTTAGCTCAGCTGCAAGTTCTTGCACAGGATTCAGGCTCCGCTTCTTTTATCAAAGCATCTGAAACGCTACAAAGTACACAACTTGATCAGCGTTACCTCACTATGGCGCTCAATCTCCTTATCCAGGTCTAACCAACATGTTGAGATCCAAAGACATTGAACTCTTACTTGTTCACGCTGCGCTACAAGTTCAATACCAAAAGCCAGAGCATGCCATTTCTATTCTCGATGCGGTTCTAGAAGTAGAACCGCAGCACAAAGAGGCGATGCAAACACTTGCTGTGGCGTGTTTACAAAGTGGTCGATATACCCGGGCGATTGAGGTGTGTGAGCACTTATTAAAATCCGACCTTCATCCTGACTCGGCAGGACTCTGGTTTTGTTTAAGCCAAGCGCGTTGGAAACAAAATGACGTCGATGGCGCCCGTCAAGCGCACCGACGCTATCTGCAATCTTTAAATAGTGAATCACATGAATAAGTTGATCGATATTCTAAACAAAGTAGGGCAACGCAAAGACATCATGCTTGCGGTGATGTTACTCGCGATCGTCTTTATGATGATATTGCCACTTCCTACCGCACTGGTGGATGTGCTGATTGGCACCAACATGAGCATTGCGGTGGTGCTGCTTATGTTAGCGATTTACATCACCACGCCACTTGAGTTCTCTGCATTTCCTGCAGTGCTATTGATCACGACATTGTTTCGTCTGTCTTTATCTATCACGACAACCCGTTTGATCTTGCTACAAGGCGATGCTGGTCAAATCGTTTATACATTCGGTAACTTCGTTGTGGGCGGTAACTTAGTGGTCGGTATCGTTGTGTTCCTGATCATTACCATTGTTCAGTTTATGGTGATCACCAAAGGCTCAGAGAGGGTAGCAGAAGTTAGTGCGCGCTTCTCACTCGATGCGATGCCTGGTAAGCAGATGAGTATTGACGGTGACATGCGTGCTGGAGTAATTGACGTACACGAAGCTAGGCACCGACGATCGATGATTGAAAAAGAAAGCCAAATGTATGGCTCGATGGATGGCGCGATGAAGTTCGTTAAAGGCGACTCCATTGCGGGTCTGGTCATCATTGTGGTCAACATCTTAGGTGGCGTCACGATCGGGGTAACGCAAAAAGGCATGAGTGCTTCTGAAGCACTTGAGTTATTTGCGATTTTGACCGTTGGCGATGGTTTAGTATCGCAGATCCCGGCACTCTTTATCGCGATTACCGCCGGTATTATCGTGACGCGTGTTTCTCATGAAGACTCTTCTGATCTTGGATCGGATATTGGTGGGCAGGTGATTGCTCAGCCACGTGCGCTTCTTATTGGTGGTGTGCTTTTGGTGCTGTTCGCACTCATCCCTGGGTTTCCAAAAATCACTTTTCTGGTCTTGGCCGCCGTGGTTGGTGGTGGTGGTTTCTTCCTTTTCTATCAACAGAAAAAACAAGCTGAATCAGATAGCACCGACTTATCAAGCTTTGTTTCGCAAGGGGCCGGTTCGCCAGCAGCGAAGCCAAGCAAACCTACGCCTTCTAGAAACAGTAAAGGTAAGTTAGGTGAGCAAGAAGAGTTCGCCATGACGGTCCCGCTGTTGATTGATCTTGACGCGAGCCTTCAGGAAAGCTTGGAAGCGGTCGCATTAAATGAAGAGCTAGCAAGGGTGAGGCGCGCACTATATCTCGACCTCGGCGTGCCTTTCCCGGGTATCCACCTGCGTTTTAACGAGGGGATGCAAAATGGCGAATATTTAATTCAGTTACAAGAAGTTCCGGTTGCACGAGGACGAATTGTAAAAGACCAACTCTTGGTGACAGAAGGGAATGAGCAGATCGACTTATTAGGCGTGCCTTATGAGCAAGATGAAGATTTTCTACCCGGTATTTCTAGCATTTGGGTGGCACAGAGTTATGAGCAAAAACTCGTAGCCAGTCATGTCGGTTTTCTCACACCCGACAGGATTTTAACGTACCACTTGTCTCATGTTCTCAAGGAGTACGCACAAGACTTTATTGGTATTCAGGAGACGCGTTATCTGTTGGAGCAGATGGAAGGCAGTTATTCGGAGCTAGTCAAAGAGGCCCAGCGTATTGTTCCGTTGCAAAAAATGACGGAAATCTTGCAACGCTTGGTTTCTGAAGACATTTCTATCCGAAACCTTCGCGTGATCTTGGAAGCGATGGTTGAGTGGGGCCAAAAAGAGAAAGATGTTGTACAGCTGACGGAGTACATTCGTTCCAGCTTAAAACGTTACATTTGCTACAAATACGCAAGCGGACAAAACATGTTGCCCGCTTACTTATTGGATCAAAATCTCGAAGACACAATACGCAGCGGTATTCGTCAAACCTCAGCAGGGAGTTACTTGGCGTTAGATCCGTCAGTAACGCAACAATTTGTCAGTGATGTGAAACAGACCATTGGTGACTTAAGCCGCATGCCGAATAAACCTGTGCTAGTTGTGTCTATGGATGTACGCCGATATGTGCGAAAGCTTATTGAATCGGAATACTACGATCTGCCCGTTTTGTCATTTCAAGAACTAACCCAGCAAATCAATATTCAGCCACTTGGAAGGGTGGGGATGTAATGAAAACAAAACTAATACTCTCGCTGGCGCAAGCGGGGATCGAAGTGACGCCATACTTTTGGCAACAAAGTGAAATTCAACTTGGTTATCGAATTGAAGTTGAAGGCTTAGAGCTCGTTTTTCGGGTGGAGGACGGTGAAATCATCATCGTTCTTCTGAAACGCGTTCGTCCCAAATTGGGGTTGAGTAACCCCTTTGCCGGCTTATTTCTCTTGGCTGAACATGCCATTCAACTTTATCCCTCCGATTGGGTCATTCGCGGCAACGTCGATGTGTTACGTGGTAGCAACATGAGCAGCCAGCGATTGGCACAGTTCTATCTAAAAGCATGCGGTGCAAGCCATGATGAGCTAGACGACTGGTACTGTTTACGCCTAGCAGATTATAGACCTTTGAAAAAGTTGAAAAAGTAAAAACTCACGACTGTTACTGACAGCACCGATGAGATGACCCGCTTTAAGATAGGAATCAAGATGAAGCAACCGTTTACCGATGCGATTGAGAACGCTGAGCTTGCCATTAGAAAAGCTGAAGACAGAACCGATATTTTTAACGAGCTATTGGAAGGCTTAGGTGTTGGTCCTGTTGCGGGTGATGTTTTACTTGGCGGCATAAAAGCGCCAGTAAATACCATGAAACGTGCAGAGCAAGAGCTAATAGACGAAGTCCAGCGCCGCCGGCAACAACAAAATCAGCTACAAGGTACGTCAGGTAAACGCAGAAAGCGTCCCACAGTGATGCGCGGCATGATGATTTAGAGGTTTGGAAATGAAGAATATGAAAACGACTGGCTCTACGACAGGAGCAACAGACACAGCTGCGAGTAGTGCACCATTACCCACTTTCCAACAAAACTTGATAGAGGCATTTACCCCTGTACTGGGTGAAGCAGAGACTCAGCAACTTGCCTCTCTAATCTCTTCATTGCCAACTATCTCGGGACAAACGGAATCACAAAGCATCGCGCTTTATGTTGATACACTTGAAAACCTAAAAGCGAAAAATAACGCGTTTGCTGATATATCATTGACCGACACCGCATCTGTTTGGATAAAGTCGCTACAAAGTGCTAACTCAGATGGCGAATTAACCGCAGCCGAGTTTAATGCTCAAACAAACCAAACGCTATCAAATCAGTTTCAGGCTTGGTTTAGTAAGTTACTGACGGAAAACGTAGATAGCTCGTTATCTACTGAGTTTGTTAGTCAATTTAATCTGGGCACTCAGGGTAACCAAGCGGAGCAGATCGCCAACCTCTCCGAGACAGGTCTGGCTAACGCCACCAAAGAAATTTCTCTTTTTGTTGCAGTGCTTGCTAATCAAATGGGCTCCCGTGAAGTGAGAGATGCTTCTATTTCTTTTCTTCGCAATGCCTTTAGTAGCCTAGGTTCCGTTAATCTCGCGCAGCTGAAGAGCTCGGATTTTCTGTTGACTAAAGAGAGTTTCGCTCTTCAAGTCTCAGCTCAATTAAAAAGTAGTTTTCAAGGCATCGGTATTACTTTAAGCACCGATGACGCAAGTTCGCTAGCTAGCAGAATTACCTGGACTCCTGGTATTTCTAAACAGCAGCTTAAAGAAGCGTTAGATGAAATGGCCGCTCAAGTGAAAGGCCAATATAGCGCAGCTTATGGCGAGGCGAGTGGAACGAACAATCTAAAAGCAGCACTTAATACTGTCATTGGTGGAACTGAGCCTTTGACCCTTTCTAGTCTGTTCGCCAACTTCGCGGTGAGTTTAACAAATATAGAAATCGACGACTTTTACCAGGACAGCGCGATAGCCGATGTCCAAAAGACACAAATAACGGCAGCTCAAGTTAATTTGATCAAAGAAAACACCGAACGAGATATCCGATTACAGTTTGAAAAAATAGTAAAAGGTGAATCTACCGGGGCTTCATTTACTGAGCGATACGAGGCATTGCGCAAGAACTTAGGGGCATTGAAAGAGCGTCTACTCAATATCACCGATAAAGAGAAAGCGGATCGCGAGGTGAGAGCAGAGCACTCTCTAACGGCTCGTGATTTGTTGGCCGTTGTTGAGTCCAGCATTGGAGACCGTTTTGATGAGCAAGTGCTGCTTGCACTAAATGAGCGTCGTGTTAACCGTTTAGAGAAACGTAATGACCAGAAAGAGGCATTAGAGGATCTCACAATACAGCTTAAAGTTTTTGGTGTTGTGCAATCAAAAATTCACTCTACGCAAAGTGTTGATGGGGTTTATAAACCGGGATATCCAGAAAGTAACTTCAAAGCGAGTGACTTTAACTACAGCAATCAAACGGATTTTGAAGCTTCACCTGAGTACAAGTATTTGACGGATAATAAGATAACAAACCATCGAGACTTCCTTCAAACACAAGGTATTACTATCGGTGATGGTGCGTCGTACCAAGACGAAGAGAAGTCGAAAAAACTGTCTAATTTTTCTAGTTCTGTCAGTGCTAAATCCAAGTTGCTTAACGATGAAGTGCAAATCAAAACCACTGAGCTGAACGACACCAGTTCTCAATACAACTCGACCGTTGAAGCGATGAACAAGTTTGTTCAGAAGTACCACAGTATTTTACAAGAAATCCTACGAGCCATTTAAGGATAACCAACCATGACTAAAACAAACGCGACCGATCCATCCCAAATGCAAGCAGAAGAGCTGCTGTCTTTTCTGGAAGAGGGAGGCACGCTAAAAATGTTGCACGATGTGTCTCAGGACACCATCGAACATATTTATGCCGTAGGTTACAACTTTTTCCAATCGGGAAAGATTGAGCAAGCAGCGAAAGTATTTCAATTACTCAGCATGCTTGATCATTATCAGGCGCGATTTTTCATTGGCCTTGGCGCGGCTCGTCAGGAGTTGGGTGAGTATCTGCAGGCAATAGACGCCTACAGCTACGCAGCGCTAGTGGACGTAAATGATCCACGCCCACCTTTTCACTCTGCTGAATGTCACCTTAAACTGGAACAACTGACAGAAGCAGAGAGTGGGTTTTACAGCGCGAAGGAGATGTCTGCCGGAAAATCACAATATGCAGATTTGCATGAGCGTGCAGGCATCATGTTAGAAGCGGTGAGAAATAAAAAGGAGTAATTAGACTATGAGTTCTATTGCACTTGACCGCATCCAGACACAGGTTTATAGCCCTGAATCTGGCCAAGCCACGTTAGATAACGTGCAGAAAACGGCGTCTACAGCGACGCCTTCTGTGACGGTAGAAAACGTGAAGAGTAAAGATGCAGATGTACTGAACACCGGAAAAGTAAAAGTTCAGTTAGATGCACCTAACGCAGCTGTTAGTGACAAAGTGAATGATTTGACGCTAAAAGCCATGGCACAGCTGCAAAAGATCGTCGATACCATTGCAAAATCTCTCCATGCAGTTGCAGACCAAACAGGTTCGATTGCCGTCAAAATCATCGCAGGATCTGCTGATGATTTTGAAGTAGAGCTTGCTGCTATCACGGATAAACTGAAAAGTGCTCAAAACGAGCTGAAAATTCAGGAAGTGAAGGTCGCAAAAGCTAAGCACGAAAAAGAGATGGTGGAAAACCAAGACAAAATCAAAGAATCGGAAGCCGCTGCAAAAGAAGCCCAAAAATCAGGCTTAGCAGCGAAGATCTTTGGTTGGATCAGTGCGGTGGTTTCTATTGTTGTTGGTGCCGTAATGGTGGCAACGGGTGTCGGTGCAGCAGCCGGTGCACTTATGATCGCTGGTGGCGTCATGGGAGCAGTGAGCATGGCGTTGCAAGAGCCAGCCGTTCAAGATGCGCTAAAAGAAGCGGGCGTAAATGTCGATGTGTTAAACAAAGTCGTAATGGCATTAGAAATCGCCGTCGCGGTTATCGGAGCTGTTGTGACGTTTGGTGGTGCAGCAGCTGGCGGTATCGCGAAACTTGCAGCGAAAGGTGCTGGTAAGGTAGCTCAAAAGGTCACGGAAATCGCTACGAAAGCCGCTGCAAACATGGCGAAAGTGGCGGATATGGGCACAAAAGCTGCGACAACAACAGCGAAAGCGATTCGTTATGGCGCAGAAACCGTTGATCTCGCCGTCAACGTGGGTAAAGGCGCAACGGACAGTGTCCATGCTGCTAACAATGCTCACGTGACAGAGATTCAGGCTGATATCACAGACCTTCGAGCCAAAATGACGTTAAGCCAGGCTGTCATTGATAAGCTCAAAGAAGAGATTGGTAAGTTGATGGAAGACTTCCAAGAGTTGATGAGCCTCATCATGCAAATGATTCAAGCGAAAAGTGAAACTATGCAAACGGTGTTAAGCCGTCCTGCAACGGTATAAGGAGTTTATTATGCTAGATAAAGTAGGCGGAATGGGTCGTGGTGAACTATACGGTTTAGGCGATACCATAAAAACCAACAAAGCAGAAAAAGCGCCGGAAACAAAGCTTGAAGCGGGCGCCGTTAAAAGCCAAAGTGAGTCAGGTGTTTCTGGTGCAGCACGCTACCAGTTAGAGACACCTAAAGCTCCTACAGTGAGTAACCAAGCTCAAGTTGTTGCAAACCTAATGAGCGCTCTTGCACCGACGGTGAGCTCATTAATGAGCACAACGATGAAAGCGCTTAACGGTGAGGAGGTGATCAAGTCACCATCAGATGCGGTATCACAATCGTTGACGCTATTAACATTGTTGTATCAAGTATCAAAGCTGAGCCGTGAGCAGCAAGTGCTACAACGTGAAATTGCTGTTGAAGCAAACGTCGCGAGTTTAGAAAGCCAAGCGGCAGAACTCAACAACTCGGCAAGCGCAATGATCGCGATGGCAGTCGTTTCGGGTGTATTAGCGGGTGCTACCGCAATTATTGGTGCCCTTGGTTCTTTCAAAGCAGGGAAAGAAATCAAGAATGAAATGGCGAGCAATAATGTACTGAAAACGCAAAAAGCTGGCTTCGATCAAGCAGAAGAGTTATTAAATAACAATAGCTTGTCTAAAACGCAGCAAGATCAGGTTAAGCGTGCGCACTCACTAGCGAAAGACAATATCGCAGACACGACAGCGCAGCTGACAAGTGGTGGCCGTAAGTTCGATAAGTTGATGAGCTCAAACCAAGCGAAGAACGCTATTCTTCAAGCTTTGGGCCAGATGGCAAACTCAGCATCGAATGTAGAGCAAACCAAAGCGCAAGCGCGCAGCAAAGATGATGAAGTACAAGCGACTCGCGCACAAGCAGCCAAACAGAAAGCCGATGAAAACATTGGTTTCCAAGAAGGCTTATTGAAAGAGCTACGTGACTTGTTCCGATCTATCTCAGATAGCCAGAACCAAGCGTGGCGAGCATCAGTCCCAACGGTGTAACCATCCGTTTCACTAACTACAAAGCGTTGTTTATACAACGCTTTTTTTATGGGATTCAAGTCTAAATGCTATTTATCAGTAGGTTAAGTTGATAAAAAAGTATATCTATAAATCAACCTCCAAGGATGAGAACTTAAACGTTATCAAATTGTTAACGATTGCTATACTTAAACGGTCATCAACACAAGTAAAAGGGATGTTCAATGTTTAAGTTTAAGCAAATCGCACTTGCGGCTTCTTTGGCTGCACTCACAACAGGCTTTTCTGCGTCTGCGGAGGAAACGTTTGTCACGATTGGTACCGGTGGCGTAACAGGGGTTTATTATCCGACTGGTGGCGCTATTTGTCGCTTGGTTAACAAATCGCGAGAAGAGCACGGTATCCGTTGTTCGGTAGAAAGTACTGGGGGATCGATTTATAACATCAACACTATTCGTGCTGGTGAATTGGACCTCGGTATCGCGCAATCAGACTGGCAGTATCATGCTTACAAAGGAACCAGTAAGTTTGAAGAAAGCGGGCCTTTTAAAGAGCTACGCGCCGTCTTCTCCGTTCATCCAGAACCGTTTACTGTCGTTGCACGTAAAGACGCGAACATCAAAACTTTTGATGATTTGAAAGGTAAGCGCGTTAACATTGGTAATCCTGGTTCTGGTCAGCGAGGTACTATGGAAGTGCTAATGAACCAGTATGGTTGGAGTAACGACGACTTTAAGCTTGTCTCTGAGTTAAAAGCAGCAGAGCAATCAAAAGCACTTTGTGATAACAAAATTGATGCGATGATTTATACCGTTGGTCACCCAAGTGGAGCGATTAAAGAAGCCACTACGTCGTGTGATAGTAATATCGTAACGGTAGCTGGACCTAATGTAGAAAAACTGGTTGCAGACAACAGCTTCTATCGTGTCGCAAATGTCCCAGGTGGTATGTATCGTGGCACAGATAGTGATGTTCAAACCTTTGGTGTGGGCGCGACGTTTGTTTCTTCTACTGCGGTACCAGAAGATGTGGTTTATAACGTGGTTAAAGCGGTATTTGAAAACTTCGATGATTTCCGCCGTCTCCACCCAGCGTTTGCAAACTTGAAGAAAGAGGAAATGGTAAAAGACGGTTTATCTGCGCCTCTTCACCCAGGTGCGCTCAAATACTACAAAGAAGTAGGGCTGATTAAGTAAGCGTTACCCTCTCTTATTATTGATGTAAAACGCCATCTTTCTCGATCAATGCCACTCGTTTAACTGCGAGTGGCATATTTCTATCTCTCGTCATCCTGTACAGCGACGAAGGAGCGTGATACAGGATCTTCCATCCGAGCACTTTGTGATCAAAATGGTTTCATTAGCCGCTCAGTGTAGTGCTATTAGATTCCTAACCTCGCTGGAGTGACACAAAAAATCGTTAAGCTATCTGCATTAATCTTTCGCGCTGGTGTTTTTGTAGGAGTGTTATCCACTTGTACAAGTTTTGCTTAAACATAAACATCAATGAAAAAGTAGATAGTGATGAGAATAGAAGAAAGAGCAACAAACCCTTTAACATGATTGGGATTCAGTTGACGAGATACACGAGCTGCAAGATACCCACCTACCAACGTACCGACCAAAACAACACTACCTGTGTGCCAGTCAATGGAGCCATTGGCAACAAAAATCACGATAGCAATGAGTGAAACACACGTAGATACGAGCAGTTTCAAACCGTTCATTAAATTAATGTCTTGGTGGCCAGCTACTACCAGATAGCTCAGAACAATAACCCCTAAACCTGCGTTGAAAAAACCACCGTAAGCAGAGACACCAACAAGTAGTAAACCCAACGCGATTGCTCCGAGTATGCCAGCATGTTTGTGCTCTTTCGCGACAGTTTTGATTAGCATTGTTAAACGAGAACCGGTGAGAAAAAGCACGGTGGCAAATAAGAGTAACCAAGGGATGGCTTCCATAAATAGCGATTCTGGCGTGTTGAGCAACAGATATGCTCCGACAGCGCCGCCGACTAAACTGAATGAGACTGTGAACAGCAGTTCATGCTTGTTCTTCATGATCTCTTCTCTGAACCCGACGGCTCCACTAATGTAACCCGCACATGAAGCATATGTGTTTGTTGCGTTAGCCATAATAGGAGGAACACCAACTGCCAATAGAGCCGGAAAAGTAATAAAGCTTCCGCCTCCCGCTATGGAGTTAATGATCCCACCAATTACGCCAGCAATGAATAAAAGTGAGAGTTCTAAAAGCATAAACAATCCTTGTTATGTTCTTTTTTATTGTTAGAGCTTCAGATGATCTAACCTACATGCTCTAATGTTCTGATATGAGGTTTACTTTACCCGCTCTAAAACAAAATTGTTCAGTTCTGTAACGTTTTTGATGACATGAACGGCTTTACTTTGAGAGTACCCTTCGAGGCGAGACATAAAGTCATCATTCCAGAATGCGGGGCATTGCTGAAGAACTTTGTAGCTTTGTAACGTTCCTTTCAGTACCGAACTACCATCAGGCCAACCTTCAGGTTTAATGAATAGTCCTTTAAGGAGACGTTTCGTCACAAACCAATAGCTTACTGAGTATGGTAGATCAATATAAATGAGAGTATCGGCTGCATCTAAACGAGCGTTGAAAGAGCTGATCGGTCCAAGGCCATCTATAATCCAACGATCTGAGCTTAGTATATTGCTATGGGCTTCATCAAAAACGCTACGCTCAACGGGATCACCGTTTGGTTTATATACTATTGAATCTAATTGATGAAGAGGAAGACCGGTAGCCGACGAGATTACTTTACTTACCGTCGATTTTCCACTACCGGGTTTACCAAAAACTGCTATTTTTTGCATAGTGACCGCCTCCAAGAGAGCTTTTCCCATACGGTAGAGACAGAAAACCCACCGCTATGGGTGGGTTCGATAAATACTGAGCGCATCAAAAAATCCCACCATTCCTATGGAATGATGATAATTCGTTGGTTAAGTTGCGCTAAGTGTGTGTTCATACAATCACCTTCATATAACGACAGTGATTTGTCAATACCATCTGCACAATAAGCGAACGATTTGGAGGGCGGAAGATAAAGCCATCACGATGGATGGCTTTATCTAGGTTGAAAGAGACAGCGATTACTGCTCAACGCTGACTGGCTGTGCTTTAAACTTTTGAATCAGCTTTACGATTAGTGGACTTGCCAATACCAATACAGCTAAAACAGTAAAGGTAAGGGTAATAGGACGCTCCCATAGGAAACTCAGTTCTCCATCTGAAATCATTAATGCGCGGCGTAAGTTCTCTTCCATTAATCCTCCAAGGATGAAGCCCAGCAATAAAGGTGCGAGCGGGAAGTTAGCGAGCCGAAGTGCAATGGCAGCCATAGCAACAATCAGCATCACGAACACATCCATAGTGTTAAAGGAGACCAAATAAACCCCGGTGATTGAGAAGAATAAAATCATCGGTAGAAGCACCGTTCTTGGAACCGCCAAAAGCTTTGAAATATACGGAATCAACGGTAAGTTCAGGATCACAAGTACGATGTTGCCGAAGTACATGGAAATGATCACTGACCAGAACACATCTGGGTGTTCAACAAACAGGCGAGGGCCAGGTTGAATACCATAAGCGATCAGAGCGCCGAGCATTATTGCTGTTGTACCAGAACCCGGAATACCAAGCGTTAGCAGTGGAACAAATGAACCACTAGACGCTGCGTTGTTTGCTGACTCTGGCGCAACCAAGCCACGGATACTGCCTTTACCGAACTCATCCTTTTTCTCTTTAGGTGCGAGGTTGCGCTCCATACCATAGCTTAAAAAAGCAGCAATAGTTGCCCCTGCGCCAGGAAGAACGCCAGTGAAGAAACCTAATATTGAAGAGCGAATTGAAACAGGCGCAACATCTTTGATTTCTTCCTTGGTCACTTTCATTGAGCCAATGTTGCTCAGCTTTTCTTGTTCTTCATCGCTGGTGTCTTTTGATGGTTTAAGAATGCCCATCAATGTTTCACCCAGTGCGAATGTCGCCATTGCAAGCAACAAGAAGCTAAAGCCATCCATTAAATCCGTTAAACCGAAGGTAAAGCGTTCAACGCCTACGCCTTTATCGATTCCAACTGTAGATAGCATCAAACCAAGAATGGTCATCATCCACGCTTTGATTACCTGACCTTTCCCCGCAAAAGCCGCGACTGCTGATAACCCAAGTAGCATCAACGCAAAATAGTCCGACGATTGGAAGCTAAGGGAGACGCTAGCCAATGCTGGTGCGGCAACAAGCAACATAATGGCAGATAACGTTCCGCCAGTGAAAGATGAATAAGCTGCCAAAGCTAATGCTTTACCTGCTTGGCCTTTTTGGGCCATTGGGTAGCCGTCGAATGCTGTCACCACGGTTGAAGAACAACCCGGCGCGTTGATCAAAATCGACGATGTAGAACCACCAAATACCGCACCGTAATAAACACCCGCCATTAAAATAAGGCCAGAGGAGGGCTCTAGGCCATAAGTAATTGGGATCATCAAAGCAATGGCTGAGATCGGCCCAAGTCCAGGTAACATGCCGATAAATGTACCGACGAAGCAGCCCACGATCACCATCATAATGTTCATTGGCATTACTGCGGTGGATAAACCTTGTAGAATTCCATCTAACATATTTCAGTCCTTTCTTTGACTACCAGATGGTGAAAATCAAACCCGGTTCGAGATAGATGTCCAAACCTTGAGTGAGTAATAAGTAGAACGCGATCACGAATGGAAACGACGCGCCAAACAGAACGGGTTTACGTCTTTCCCCGAGCAGATAAAAGCCAGCCAATAAAAAGAAGCCAGTAGCTATCACAAAACCTAGATAAGTCAGGCCCACGCCGTAGAGTGCCATTAAAATTAAAAAGGCAATCAGTAACTTCCAATTGAAGGTCAGCACTGCGCCACTTTGTTTATCTGGTTGTCCTGTCACCAGCAATAGCAAAGAAAGGCCGACACCAACGTAAGTCAGGATGGTTGGCAGAGTACGTGCGGTGAATGGTTCATACTCATCACCTGGAAACAATGGAATTTGTGAGGTTTGATAACCGTAGCAAAGACAGAAAAGTAGAAAGATCATTGCGCCGACGCGGTCACGACAGAGCAAATACTCTTTGGTGAAAAAGTTGGTTGAACGAGGCATATTCAACTCCTAACAAAAGTAAAAAAGACCGCATATGGACGTCAATGAATAAACTAAACCATTAACAATTAAGCATTTCGCTGCTAGTCGAGCCGCTTTGGGTATATAAACAAAGGAGTGTGCATGTCGATTGTCGACAATGTCCATATGCGGTGAAACTTAGAGTGCAAATACAATGGGGAAATACCAACCTACGTTATTCATTGAGGTTGGTATCTGAGGGACCCCAATTCGATTGTTACTTCAGGAAGCCTAACTCGCGCATTAAGTCACCCATCTGTTGCTCTTGATCTTCAAGAAACGCGAAGAATGCTTTATCCGCTTTATAGTTGTCGATCCAACCATTGCGGTCTCGAACGACTTGCCATTCGTCGGTGTTATACATTTTAGTAAATGCGGCATTCCATTCATCTAGCTTTTCTTGGCTTGTGCCTGGTGCTGCAAAGAATCCACGCCAGTTAGCAAAGACAGTTTCATTACCATATTCGGTGAGAGTTGGAATGTTAGGCGCAGCTTCTAAACGTTTTGGTGCTGTAATCGCTAACACTTTCACTTGCCCAGACTTAGACATTTCGAGTACTTCACCTAGCCCTGTAGAGAGCAGTTGTGTTTCGCCTGAAAGTAGGGCTGCCATGGCTTTTCCACCTGCATCATAGGCAATGTAACGAACTTTACGCGCATCAAAACCTTCACCTTTGAAAGCTGCTGCTATAACCAAATGATCCATAGAACCACGAGCAGAGCCACCAGCAACCTTCACCTTACGTGGGTTTTCTTTAAAAGCTTTAACGACATCTTCCCAAGAGCTATAAGGAGAATCGGCTGATGTAACAATGGCGCCATAATCGGCAACCGTTGCGGCAACAGGAGTCAAGTCGCGGAAAGATTGTGGGAAGATCCCACTGAGCGAGCGAACGACGATCGGTGTTGAGTTCACCATGAGTGTATCTTCTTGACGATCAGCCGTTTCAATCAAATGTGCGATTGCTTTGCCACCGCCACCACCAGATAGGTTTTGAAATGATACGGTTTCGACGATGTCTGATTTTATTAATACATCACCAGTACCTCGGGCGGTCATGTCCCAACCGCCACCGGCACCTCCAGGGATAAGAAAGTGCATTTTTTCAATATCTGCAGCAAGAGCGTTGAATGAAAATGAAGCTGCGATGATTGAAGCTGCGAGCGTTGGTTTGAGTACCTTTAACATGTTCACGTTCCTTATGTTAGCGACTCTATTTAGTTGAGCCTTATTGTTTTTGCTCAGTTGTCATGCCTTGTAAGCGTTAAAGCTGAACTTGGTGTAAAGGTTAATTAAGTGTTAAATATCTGTCTGTAAAAGAGATATAAAGAGAATATTGAGCATTTCGGTTATTTTGTTCATAAAGTTCACGGCGAGAAGTTGGTGTTAGGTCACGCGGCTTTACGCTTTGGTAGGCCATAATAAAATGACGGAAAATGAACGAGGAAAAGAGAATGAAAGGGACGTGTTTGTGCGGCGCAATTGAAGTCATCGCTGAGGTTAAAAATGAGGTTAGCCTGTGCCATTGCTCTATGTGTCGAAAATGGTCGAGTGGCGCACTTCATGCGGTGCATTGTGGGCCTAACGTGACGTTTAAAGGTGGCGAACCTAAACGTTATCAGTCGTCAGACTGGGGTGTGAGGGGGTTTTGCGGTGAGTGTGGGACAAACCTTTTCTACCATTTGTTGCCGACAGGTGAGTACATTCTTTCCGCTGGTTTGTTCGATAACCCAGATTTCAAACTCACTTTAGAGATTTTTACCGATGAAAAGCCAGCTTATTATGACCTCAATTCCGCTTCACAAAAGATGACTTCGCAACAAGTCTTTGATCAATTTGTACCTAAAGAATAGTTTTTTATCCGATTATTGTTCGACAGCTGAGCTTTTAGTTTTTAGATCATAAGCTTAAAAGTTTATAAGTTGTCGACAATATGAGTTCCCCATTCTTTATTCCTGCTAAAAACGGCACTTAATAGGCATTTTAGGCCCATTTAAATTACGACCTTAGTCTAAATTGTCGACAATTTACTTGATTGTCGACACTTTGATCGACTACTTTATATTCAGGTTAAGAAATTGTAGACATTTCGATGTCGGTAACAAGAGTATCTGAATATGAACTCTGAGTTGAAAGCTCGTTATAAAGTGCTGGGTTCTGAGAAAGAACACACCAAATCCGAAACGCTGACCGAAACACTGATTGAAGTCATTGTTAATGGCGATGTGAAGCCTGGCCATAAGATATCAGAGCCTGAGCTAGCAAAGAAATATCAGGTCAGTCGTGGGCCTTTGCGTGAAGCATTGATGCGCTTAGAGGGGCTAGGGCTCATCGAGCGAATTCCTCATGTTGGGGCTAGAGTGACCACTTTTTCTCCGGAAAAGCTGATAGAACTTTATGCCGTTCGAGAAGCATTGGAAGGCATGGCGGCAAGGTTAGCTGCGCGACACATTACGCAAGAAGAGCTCTTAAGCTTGGAAATGCTATTGTCGACACACTCCAAGCATATAGACCAAATGGAAGGCGCGCCTTACTTCCATCAACATGGTGACTTTGATTTTCACTATCGCATCATCCAAGCGAGCAGAAACAGTAAGTTAATATCTCTGCTGTGTGATGAACTCTATCACTTATTACGGATGTATCGTTACCAGTCGCCACGTGCACAATCTCGCCCGAATGAGGCGCTCACCGAACACAAATTCATTTTGGAAGCCATTCGCAATCGCGATGAAGAGCTTGCAGAAATGTTGATGAGAAGACACATATCAGGAAGTCGAAAGCTCATCCAATCTCAAATTATACATACAGAAAGTTTAGACAAAGACTAGAAGGAATTCGTCATGAGCTTAACACCGGGAGCGAAATTCAGACTCGCCATTGAACAAAATAATCCACTACAAATTGTCGGCACTATAAACCCGTATTGCGCCATGATGGCAAAAAACTTGGGTCACCAAGCGATTTACTTGTCTGGTGGCGGTATCGCAAATGCGTCATACGGATTGCCGGATCTCGGTATCACAACATTAAATGACGTTTTGGTTGATGTTGACCGTATTACTAACGCATGTGATTTGCCTCTTTTGGTTGATATCGACACGGGCTTTGGCGGTGCATTTAACATTGCTCGTACGATCAAAGCGATGGAAAAAGCGGGCGCGGCAGCGGTGCACATGGAAGACCAAGTCGCACAGAAACGTTGTGGTCATCGTCCGAACAAAGCAATAGTCAGCCAGCAAGAGATGGTTGATCGTGTAAAAGCCGCGGTTGATGCACGCAATGATGAAAGTTTCGTGATTATGGCTCGTACTGACGCGTTAGCTGTTGAAGGCATGGACAGCGCAATTGAGCGTGCGATTGCGTGTGTGGAAGCTGGCGCAGACATGATCTTCCCCGAAGCGATGAACAAGCTGGACCAGTACCTTCAGTTTTCAAATGCGCTTGAGCAAGCGACCGGAAAGCACGTTCCTATTCTGGCGAATATTACAGAATTTGGCGCGACACCGCTGTATGGCTGCGATGAGCTAGCGAAAGCAAAAGTGGACATGGTGCTTTATCCATTAAGTGCGTTCCGTGCTATGAACAAAGCTGCTGAAACGGTCTACAAACATTTGCTAGAAGTGGGTAATCAGGAAGCACTGGTTGATTCGATGCAAACACGTAAAGAGTTGTATCAGCACCTGAATTACCACGACTACGAAGACAAACTTGACCAGTTATTCTCTGAAGGGAAATAGCGGGGAAAAGCAAAAATAAACGGAAGCCCAAGAAAAAGATAATCGGAATTTATCTCATCTAATAACGTGAAATTCGTTTGGCTAAAAACACCCCAGAGAGGGAAAAGTCAGACAGAAAAGGAGTTCAAACAATGTCTCAAACTGCAGAAAAGAAAGCAGAATTAGGTGGCGCAGGCCTTCGTGGTCAAAGCGCAGGAAGCACAGCTTTATGTACTGTCGGAAAAACGGGAACTGGTCTAACTTATCGTGGATACGATATTACTGATCTTGCGAACAACGCACAGTTTGAAGAAGTGGCTCACCTTCTGTTACGCGGTCACTTGCCGAATCAACAAGAACTCGATGCATACAAGACACACCTACTCAGCCTTAGAGGTTTGCCAGCCGAGCTAAAACAAGCTTTAGAGTTAATTCCTGCAAGCGCACACCCAATGGACGTAATGCGCACGGGTTGTTCTGTATTGGGTAACCTAGAGCAGGAAATGAGCTTCGAGGAGCAACTGAAAGCAACCGAACGTATGCTCGCCTTGTTCCCTGCCATCATCTGTTACTGGTACCGCTTTAGTCATGATGGCGTGCGTATCAACACCGAGGATCAGACTGAAGATTGCATCGGTGGTTACTTTTTGCGATTACTTACAGACAAAGCGCCATCTGCGCTGCACAAACAAGTGATGCATTGCTCGCTCATTCTTTATGCTGAACATGAGTTTAATGCTTCTACATTCGCAGCACGCGTTTGTGCATCAACGTTGTCAGACATCCATTCTTGTATCACGGCAGCAATCGGTACGCTTCGTGGACCACTTCACGGCGGTGCGAACGAAGCGGCGATGGAAATGATTGAAGATTGGCAAACGCCCGACGAGGCGGAAGCGAACATCATGAAAATGCTAGCCAATAAAGACAAGATCATGGGCTTCGGTCATGCGATTTATCGTGAAAGTGACCCTCGCAACGCCTTAATAAAACGATGGTCCAAAGAGCTATCGAAACAAGTTGGTGATACTCATCTATATGCGGTTTCTGAGCGTGTTGAATCAGTGATGAAGCGAGAGAAAGGTCTGTTCTGTAATGCGGACTTCTTCCATGCATCGGCTTACCACTTCATGGACATTCCAACCAAACTATTTACCCCAATCTTTGTGATGAGTCGTTTAACGGGCTGGGCTGCACACGTTTATGAACAGCGTGCCAATAACCGTATTATTCGCCCAAGTGCCGATTATACGGGCCCAGATCATCAAGAATGGGTGCCTATCGAGAATCGCTAGCGCGAAGGTCAACGAGGGCATTATATGCTTTGGTTGACCACCTCCTTCCTTTGTCATTCTCTCTAACAGAGGAAGGAGATCCTCTCATCACTGTGTTTCTGGAGCAATGGAAAACCTTGATGAAGGCAAGATGTAAAGACTGAATGGAAGCAAACCATGAACACAAATATTAATACTCAATATCGTAAGCCGCTTCCGGGAACTCAACTGGATTATTTTGATGCACGCGAAGCCGTCAATGCCATTTCTCCTGGAGCCTATGAAACACTCCCTTATACCTCTCGCGTGCTAGCTGAGCAACTGGTCCGCCGCTGTGACCCGAACACATTGACAGATAGCCTGAAACAGTTAATTGAACGCAAACGCGATCTTGATTTTCCTTGGTATCCAGCACGCGTTGTTTGTCATGACATTCTTGGTCAGACCGCTCTAGTCGATTTAGCGGGTCTGCGCGATGCCATTTCAGATCAGGGCGGTGATCCTGCAAAAGTGAACCCAGTGGTTGAGACACAATTGATCGTTGACCACTCTTTAGCGGTTGAACATGCGGGCTTTGACCCTGATGCCTTCGACAAAAACCGCGCGATTGAAGAGCGCCGTAATGAAGACCGATTCCACTTTATTGAGTGGTGTAAAACAGCGTTTGAAAACGTCAGCGTGATTCCAGCTGGGAATGGCATCATGCACCAAATCAACTTGGAAAAAATGTCTCCTGTGGTACAAGCAAAGCAGGGCATTGCCTACCCAGACACCTGTGTGGGTACGGACAGTCACACGCCTCACGTAGACGCTCTTGGTGTTATTGCGATAGGTGTCGGTGGTCTGGAAGCAGAAACCGTCATGCTTGGCCGACCATCAATGATGCGTCTACCAGATATTGTCGGTGTCAAACTGACGGGTAAACGTCAACCGGGCATTACCGCAACGGATATTGTCCTCGCGATTACTGAGTTTCTGCGTAATGAGCGTGTGGTATCTTCATATCTTGAATTCTTCGGAGAAGGCGCACGTGATCTAACGATCGGAGACCGCGCAACGATTTCAAACATGACACCAGAATACGGCGCAACAGCTGGCATGTTTTATATTGATGAGCAGACCATCAATTACTTGAAACTAACTGGTCGAGATGAAGAACAAGTTGCTTTAGTAGAAAATTACGCAAAACAAACCGGTCTTTGGGCAGACGATCTTGATAGCGCAGTTTACGAGCGCGTACTTGAGTTCGATTTATCATCAGTTAGCCGTAACTTGGCTGGTCCGTCAAACCCTCATCGTCGTTTACCAACTTCTGAGTTGGCACAGCGCGGCATTTCTGGAGCGTGGGAAGAGAAAGAAGGCGAGTTGCCAGATGGTGCAGTGATCATCGCTGCTATTACCTCATGTACGAATACCAGTAACCCAAGAAACGTGGTTGCTGCTGGCCTTGTCGCGAAGAAAGCCAACGAACTTGGTCTTGTACGTAAACCTTGGGTGAAATCGTCTTTTGCTCCGGGTTCTAAAGTTGCACGCTTGTATCTGGAAGAAGCGGGCTTGTTACCAGAGCTAGAGAAGCTTGGCTTTGGCATTGTTGGTTACGCATGTACAACTTGTAACGGTATGAGTGGTGCGCTGGATCCAAAAATCCAACAAGAGATCATGGACCGTGATTTATATGCGACAGCGGTGCTTTCTGGTAACCGTAACTTTGATGGTCGAATCCATCCGTACGCCAAACAAGCTTTCTTGGCTTCACCACCATTGGTTGTCGCTTATGCGCTAGCCGGTACCATTCGTTTTGATATCGAGCGCGATGCGCTTGGCACGGACCAAAACGGCAAACCAATTTACTTAAATGATTTGTGGCCAAGCGATGAAGAGATCGATGCAGTTGTCGGTACTCATGTTAAACCTGAGCAGTTTAAGCAAGTTTACATTCAGATGTTTAAGCTGAATGATCAAGAGCAAAATCCCAACCCGCTGTACGACTGGCGTCCGATGAGTACCTATATCCGCCGACCACCGTACTGGGAAGGTGCGCTAGCGGGAGAAAGAACATTGTCTGGTATGCGTCCATTGGCGATTCTGGGCGACAACATCACCACTGATCACTTATCACCATCCAACGCGATTCTTGGAAGCAGCGCAGCAGGTGAATACTTAGCGAAAATGGGTGTGCCAGAAGAAGATTTCAACTCTTACGCGACTCACCGTGGTGACCACTTAACGGCGCAACGCGCGACCTTCGCTAATCCAAAGTTGTTCAATGAAATGGTGAAGGAAAACGGCGAAGTCGTGCAGGGATCTCTGGCGCGTGTAGAGCCAGAAGGGCAGGTTGTACGCATGTGGGAAGCGATTGAAACCTACATGAATCGTAAACAGCCACTGATCGTGGTGGCTGGCGCGGATTACGGTCAGGGTTCATCTCGTGACTGGGCAGCAAAAGGCGTTCGATTGGCTGGTGTAGAAGCAATCGTTGCAGAAGGCTTTGAGCGTATTCACCGAACTAACTTGGTTGGCATGGGCGTGTTACCACTGCAATTTAAGCCGGGTGTTAATCGCAATACATTAGAACTGGATGGTACTGAACTGTATGACGTGGTTGGTGAAATCAAGCCGGGTGCAGATTTAGCCTTGGTTATTACACGTAGCAACGGTGAGAAAGTCGATGTTCCGGTCACCTGTCGCTTAGATACCGCTGACGAAGTGCATGTGTATAACGCAGGTGGTGTTTTACAACGCTTTGCTCAAGATTTCCTGGCGCAATAGGGAGTAATTATGGAAAACAGTACTCCTAGCAAAATGAGCCAAATCAAAGTGCCTGCGACGTACATGCGTGGCGGCACAAGTAAAGGTGTTTTTTTCAGCCTTGAAGATTTGCCACCAGAGGCACAAGTCGCAGGTGCAGCGCGTGACAAACTGTTGTTGCGAGTTATCGGCAGCCCGGATCCTTACTCGAAGCAAATTGATGGCATGGGGGGCGCGACGTCAAGCACCAGTAAAACAGTGATTGTTTCGCGCAGCAGCAGAGCCGATCACGATGTTGACTACTTATTTGGCCAAGTGTCGATCGACAAACCATTCGTCGATTGGAGCGGTAACTGCGGCAACTTGTCTGCCGCTGTCGGTCCTTTCGCCATTCATGCTGGTCTGATCCCACAAGACCGCATTCCAGAAAATGGCATTGTGACGGTGCGTGTTTGGCAGGTGAACATCAGCAAAACCATCTTGATTCACGTGCCAATCGTCAATGGTTTCGTCCAAGAAACCGGAGAGTTTGAACTCGATGGTGTCACGTTTCCAGCGGCAGAGATTCAAGTGGATTTTGTTGATCCTTCCGATGGCGAAGGAAGTATGTTCCCAACGGGCAACTTAGTTGATGATTTGGTGGTGCCGGATGTGGGTACGTTCAACGCGACCTTTATTAACGCGGGCATACCAACCATTTTTATTGATGCTGAATCGATAGGATATCAGGGCACCGAGCTGCAAGACGATATCAACAACGATGACACAGCATTAGCGATGTTCGAATCCATCCGTGCATATGGCGCGTTAAAAATGGGCCTGATTTCTGATTTAGAAGAAGCTCAAACACGCCAACATACGCCGAAAATAGCGTTTGTTTCTAAACCGAAAAGTTACCTGTCTTCAAGTGGTAAAGCCGTTAACGAGTCGGATATTGATGTGCTCGTTCGCGCGCTGTCGATGGGCAAACTTCATCATGCAATGATGGGAACAGCAGCCGTTGCTATCGCTTCTGCTGCGTGTGTGCCCGGAACGTTAGTGAATTTAGCAGCTGGTGGCGGTGAAAAAGAGTCCGTGACTTTTGGTCACCCGTCAGGAACGTTAAAAGTTGGGGCACAAGCGAAGCAAACTGAGCAGGGCTGGGTGGTGCAAAAAGCCATTATGAGCCGAAGTGCGAGAATACTGATGGAGGGATTTGTGCGTGTACCCTTCTATGTCTTCGATTAAAAGAGACGATCTTTGGATTAAAAGAGCGATCTTTGAGTAGAACGAGAGCAATGTCAGGACATACTGGAGGAAGCAATATGTCTTCATACGAAAAAGAATACTTATGGGCGAAGAATGAACCGGAGAGTTTTTGGCGCGCTCAAGCGGAGAATATCGATTGGTTCGAATCTCCTAAAACTATCTTGAAATCTGATGAAAACGGCATAGAACGTTGGTTTCCAGATGGTGTAATGAATACGTGCTGGTTAGCATTAGATTACCATTGCGAGCAAGGACGCGGTGATAATACTGCACTCATTTATGACTCGCCAGTGACAGGTCGTAAAGCCACGTACACCTATAGCGACCTACGTGACCAAGTAGCAAAAATTGCTGGCATGCTGTCTGCTCAAGGTGTTGAAAAAGGCGACCGAGTCGTTATTTATATGCCGATGATCCCAGAAGCCGCAATGGCGATGCTTGCCTGCGCGCGTTTGGGGGCGATTCATTCCGTAGTATTCGGCGGTTTTGCTCCTAATGAGCTTGCTGTACGAATTGAAGATGCAGAGCCGAAAGTGATCATGACGGCGTCGTGCGGGATTGAGATCAATAAAGTCATTCCATACAAACCAATGGTAGACAAAGCCATTATGGACAGCCGTTGGAAGCCTGAGAAAGTGTTTGTTTTCCAACGTCCAGAGTGCGACGCTGAGCTAAACCAAGATAGAGACTTAGATTGGCAGCGAGAGTACAACCAAGCGCTGCCACATGGTTGTGTTCCGGTGTTAGCAACCGATCCGCTCTACATACTTTATACATCGGGTACGACAGGTAAGCCGAAAGGCGTTGTGCGTGATAACGGTGGCCATGCTGTCGCGATGAAGTACTCCATGAGCGCAATCTATAACATTCCTCAAGATGGCGTCTTTTGGGCGGCATCTGATGTGGGCTGGGTAGTAGGGCACTCTTACATTGTTTACGCTCCACTGATTCACGGTTGCACTACCATCCTATTCGAAGGCAAGCCTGTTCGAACACCGGATCCTGGGGCATTTTGGCGAGTGTGTGATGAATATAAAGTAGATGCGTTGTTCTCTGCACCAACGGCGTTTCGTGCGATTAAGAAAGAGGACCCGGAAGGCGAGCACTTAAAACGGTACGACTTGTCGAATCTGAAAACCATCTTTATGGCGGGAGAACGCCTTGACCCTCCGACACTGGAGTGGGTTCAGAGCAAAGCGGACAAGCCCGTTATTGACCACTGGTGGCAAACCGAGACGGGCTGGGCCATCGCGGGCAACCCGACAGGTGTCGAAATGATGCCAGTTAAAGCTGGTTCTTCGACGAAGCCCATTCCGGGTTATCAGGTCGAGATTCTGAATGAACTTGGAGAGGCTGTCGGGCCTAACCTACAAGGCTTTGTCGCATTAAAACGTCCGCTACCACCAAGCTGTCTGCCAACGGTTTGGCGTAATCATGACCGTTTTGAAACTGGTTATCTTAGCCAATTCCCAGGCTACTACGTGTCAGGTGATGGTGGCTATCTGGATGAAGACGGTTACCTGTTTATTATGGGACGTATTGATGACGTGATTAATGTCGCGGGACACCGATTGTCGACAGGTGAAATGGAAGAAATAGTAGGAGGCCACCCAGCGATTGCAGAATGTGCGGTGGTTGGTATCCACGATGATCTAAAAGGTCAGCTTCCACTTGGCTTTGTGGTACTAAAAGACGGTGTAAAAGTGGATGAGCTAGACCTTGAAGGTGAGCTTGTGGGCAAAGTGCGTAGTGAGATAGGTGCAGTTGCTTGCTTCAAGCATGCGTTGGTTGTAGACCGTTTACCGAAAACACGTTCAGGTAAAATTTTGCGTCGAACTATACGTCAAATAGCTGATGGTGAAAAATACACCGTTCCGTCAACGATTGATGACCCAAGTAGCTTGAACGAAATTGAGCGAGTGCTACGACGCTGAGAAAAACTCAATTCTAACTAACCCCTGATCCTCGAACTCTGTTGGTTGGTTCTGCCTCTGTACGTTTATTAAGTGCAGGGGCCTTTTTGTTGTTCAAACAGTACAAACGTATCGTGAAAGCATTTGTGACTTGCCAATACGACGTTTTCCTCACAAACTACAGCCATTCCATTTTTAGTGACCCTTTGTATGACCACGTTTGCGATTAAACCTGCGTGTTTTAGCGACCTAGAGTTGCTCAACGATCTTATGTTCGAGCTTCATGATGAGCATCATCTTCAATCTCCTGAGCTTTTCAAAACGGCAGAGGAGATAGAACAAGAAAAAAGCATTGCTCGATATATTGATGACCCTGAGTGCCTTGTTTACGTAGCAAAACAAGGAGATGAAATTATTGGCTTTATCTCTGGTCACTTCTGTGAACTTATTTCTACCGTCAGCCAGCCAGTTATGATGGGAAGTGTGGATGAGCTCTATGTGCTGCCTGAATATCGAAAACAAGGTACGGCGCAGGCATTGATTAATAAAATTGAGTCAACGTTCTCTGATTACGGTGCAAAACAGATGTTTGTTGAAGTATGGCATTTTAACCAGGGCGCAATATCTTTGTATGAAAAACAAGGATTTGCACATCATATCCACTATTTAAGAAAACCGCTGAACGAATAATCGTATTTAACTTTAATATTGTGATTTAGGTTCTATCGAATTGAAATCATTCAGTTCGTCAATAGACTTTTCTCTATAAGTTGCTCGCAATGTTAACAAATTGATATGCACCCACATTGGTATCGGCGTTTTTGTCTGCTTGTTTATTAGTAGCACGAGGATCGTGCTTACAAAAACAAGAGGACAATATTTTGAAACTAATAAAATCGTTACTTGCTTTAGCCGTTTTGCCAATGTTCGCAAGTGCTGATGATTTGTCACGGACGCAAAATCATACTATCCAACCCCAGATCGTAGGCGGAGTAACTGCCGACCCACGTGACTGGAAATTCTACACCCAAATTGTTAGTCGTTATGGTAACCGATCATATTGTGGGGCCAGTTATATCGGGAATGGTTACGTCCTGACTGCTGCGCATTGTGTTGAGGGTGATTCTCCGAATCAGATAGCGGTTAAAATCGGTGGCGTTGTTTATAACGGTAGTGACGGTGTTCGTGCAAACGTCAGTGAGATCCATATGCACCCGGCATATCGCCGCGCGACGCTTTCTCATGACCTCGCGGTATTGAAGCTCGACTCTGTGCCTCAAGGTGTTTCTTCAGTTGAGATTGCGAATGGCAGTCTAACGCAATACGCGAGCATCGGAGATTGGCTTAGTGTTGCTGGCTTAGGGCGAACTTCTGAAGGAGGAAGCTCTCCGTCTCGATTGCAAGAGGTTGACGTCCCACTTGTGTCGGATATGACTTGCCGTCAAGCCGGTGGCAACTACACAACGGTTGGAGAAGTGTCATTCTGTGCGGGTATTCCTCAAGGTGGGATAGATTCTTGTCAGGGAGATAGTGGTGGTCCAATCGTCATTAATCGCAGTGGTGTAATTACTCAACTTGGTGTGGTCAGTTGGGGAATAGGTTGTGCTCGTCCTGGTATGTATGGGGTTTATAGCGATATCGCTGCTATGCGCAATTTTGTCGATGGTGTTATCGGAACAGCAACACCACCAAAAGAAAATGTTTCTGTTGGATACACCACCGAACAGACACTGGCATCATTTAATGTTGGGGAGTTACAGCAACATAGCTTTGTTATCCAGAATTCAGGGAACACCACGTTCACTGTGGAAAATGTTCGCGCGTTTGCTTCGGGTGTTACTGATGCAGCTGTTATTGCCAATGATCAGTGCTCTCAGGCGACGTTAGCAATGAATGCAAGTTGTCGTGTTGATGTTGAATTTGGTGCTACTCAGAGCGGAGAAGCAAGAGTGGCTTTGAACTTCAACGTTGATAAGACCAGCACACAATACCAAGCGTTAGTATCTGCTCAAGCGAAAACGGTGACAACGCCTCCCACAGATAGCTGTACAACTGTATGGCAAGCCAGCTTAGTGTATCTCAAAGGAGATACGGTCACTTGGAATGGTAAAGTTTGGCAAGCGCAGTGGTGGACTCAAGGTGATAACCCAGCAGACTCAGGGCCTTGGGGGGTTTGGCAAAAAGTAGGCGATGAGAATTGCACGTCTAACTAACGATCGGGCCAGTGAATTTGATTCGTTGACCATGAGATAAGATTCATTCTTGGTTTCAACGATCAGTACATAGTTATCATAACTGGGGTTTATTGTTTGCGAATAATAAGCCCTTTTTTATTGTGTCAACTATGAGAACCCACAAAATGTGTATGACTTTGTCCTGACGTTATCTTTATATAACTGGCAGAATTGCGATCAACATTTTATGTTTTGTCTGATTTTTGTCAGGTTTGCATTAAATTATTCTCCAGTGAGCGTTGAGTTCAGGTTTTACGCGATCAACTCAGTTTGGCATAACTCGTTACTTAATTTTTGTCGAAAAAGATAAGATTAACTGCCATGATTCATTGGTTATCATTATGTTTATTTAAGGTCATATTTTGTGTTGAGACAGCTGTTATTACTCATCCTTTGTTTTATTTTGTTACCTGTTTCACCGATCTCTACGGCTAAAGCCACTGCGAGCGAAGTTAAAGGAGCGCTCTGTATTGTTCGCGCTGATGACAAGTTAGTGCTAGTTCATGAAGTATTAACGGATAAGATTTCTCTACCTGGCGGAACCATCATTGATGGTGAGTCTCCACAAGTTGCTGCTCAACGAGAAACGTGGGAAGAAACCGGTATAGTGGTTACGGTTGGAGAGGAGCTTGGCAGAACGGACACTGCAGTTTTTTACGACTGTATATCAGACTCTGACATTATCGCTTTTTCTATGAATAATTCTTTAGGTGGAAATGAACTGCCTATTTGGTTTGCCCCTCATTATGGAGTAGAAGTTGCGTCAGCGATGCTGCTTAGCCCATCTGAATTACCATCATCTTTGTATCGTTATCCTGAGCAATGGCCACAAGTCACTCAGTTTTTTGATCAAGCTACCAAGCAATCAGTATCTTATGTTACTCAGCTGATCGAATCCGCGCCTTCATTTCGTCAGGTTGAATTGGCGTGGCTGATAGATTTACAGAGTTGGGTAGGGGCGTTGTCAGAAACGAGTTACGAGGTAGCTAGTCAGATCTCGAAACTCGTTATAGATCTGACAGAACCAACGGTACTACTCTTTCTATTTCCTTTTGCCATGATGCGCTTTGGTAGCCGGTTTGTGTACCGACTCTTTTTCGCAATTAGTGCAACGTCGCTTATGGTGCTTGTCGCTCAACAAGGCTTTTCGCTACCGCGCCCACATGTCTATATACCAATGATGGAGTTAACGCACAGCTTTGGCTTTAGTTTTCCTAGCTTGCCTATCGCTGTGTGGTTTTGTGTGCTGACGTTCTTGTTTCATAGAACCCAGTATTTTGGTTTGAATGGAACAACGGCAGTCTTCGTGTTCATCACTCTTACTGTGGTGTTAGGTAAGTTTTTCCTCGGCAGTGCCTTTATTTTAGATATGTTATTTGGCGCGCTGTTAGGCAGCTTGGTGGCTTGGCATGTTCTTCGACTGGAGACAAATCAAGATGTGAACGTTGATCAAGTTCTAAGCTCAAAAGGCGTCTGGTTCGTTATGACTGCGGCAACAGCGGTCATCTCCGTCATCTGGCCATTACCTGTGTTTGGTCGCTGGCTAGCAATTTTAATCACTGCATCAGCGTTGGTCATGACATTTAAAGAGTCGAAAGCACATTTAGATACTCGGCAGATGATCTTTGTAACGCTGGCATTGTTGCTTGTTGATCAACTCTATTTGTACTCGGCTAATATCGTATCGTTTAGCGGTTTGTGGTCATTAGTCTTGTCGACGTTACATTATCCATTATTAATGTTGTTATTTATGCTGCTTGCAAGGAAGCTGACTTGTGAAAACCAACCGAGCAAAACGTTGCTAGATTGATGGCTGTATTTGTTATCTATTAGTATTTGAGTAAAAACAAAGCCTTGCATTACAGCAAGGCTTTTACACGTTTAGTCCACGAACAACGCCGCTTGCCTATCTTGGACGGCTAGGGGTGTTAAACGTAAGAAGCTTAACGCAACAGACATGGCGGAAAGGGCTATGCATTGAGCACGAACTTTTCTATAGCTTTAGCGACACCGTGCTCATCATTACTTGCCGTAATGTAGTCAGCGATTTGCTTGGTTTCTTCCATTGCATTTGCCATCGCGATACCAAGGCCAGCGTATTTCAGCATGTGGTGGTCATTTTCTGCGTCACCCATACAGATAACTTCTTCCGGTTTAATTCCCAGATACTCGGCAATTGCGGCAACACCAATACCTTTGTTGCTCGCAGGGTTAAGAAACTCAAGGAAAAACGGAGCGCTTTGAACAACCGTAAACGCTTCGCGCATTTCAGCTGGCAGTGCTGCTATAACTTCTGTTAGTTTGCTTGGCTCTGCAACCATCATAGCTTTGATGATTGGATGATCGTCTTCTAGTGATTCGAAGTTCATCTCGGTGACATTTAAGCCATTTATCTTTGCTTCAATATCGGTGTAAGGGTTGTGTTCGTTGGTGATTAAACCATGAACTTGACTAAAAGCATGGACGTACGCACCTAGCTCTTCGGCTTTTCGCGCCACCAATTTTGCAGCTTTACCATCTATGATTTGCTGGTGGACGATGTCGTTTGTGCCTACGTTCTTGACCATCGAACCGTTGTAGTAAAGAACAAAATCTCGATCGGAATGGATATTCAGTTCGTCGAGCTTGTCTTGCATTCCTTCTAATGGGCGACCAGAAGCGAGAACGACAGTAACGCCTGCTTCTCGAGCTTTTGCGATCGCTTGTTTGTTTTCTTCAGAAATGGCTTTATCACTATTGAGTAGCGTGCCATCCATATCTAGTGCGATCAGTTTATACATCATTTCTTACCTTAAAGTTTTTTAGGATCTGTCAGTGAAAAAGGCTTGGTTTAACGTTAACCAGAAACCTGCATTCATTACGCTATGAAACTACAAAATGGTCTATTTTAACAATTAATTTTTGGTTTAAATTGACCTAGACACGCGTGTCCATTATGGTCTTCGCCTTGAAATGTTATGAGTTGAGTGAGTTCTACGTTGTATAAGCTAAATGAGATGTTTGAAACCATCCAAGGGGAAGGGATTTTCACTGGAGTCCCTGCTGTTTTTGTTCGGCTTCAAGAGTGTCCGGTTGGTTGCTCATGGTGCGATACCAAACAGACGTGGTATGCAGATGAGAATGATCAACGTCAAATAGGCGATATTCTGGTGAAAACGGAAGACTCTCCGACTTGGTGTGTTGCATCTGCCGAGAACATCGTAGAGCAATACCAACAGCAAGGCTTTAATGCTAAGCATATCGTGATTACTGGTGGAGAGCCTTGTATTTATGATCTGCGCCCTTTAACAAAGGCGTTTGAAGATATGGGGTGCCAATGCCAAATTGAAACCAGTGGCACATCAGAAGTGATTACTTCAGAAAATACGTGGGTGACAGTGTCACCAAAAGTGGCAATGAAAGGTAAATTGCCAGTGCTTAATAGCGCGTTAGAGCGAGCAAATGAGATTAAGCATCCAGTCGGCACCCAGAAAGACATCGACCACCTTGATGACCTTTTAGCAAATGCGAACGTAGCGGCTGAGACTATCATTGCACTACAACCAATTAGCCAGAAGCCTCGTGCTACGCAATTGTGTATTGATACGTGCATTGCCCGCAATTGGCGTTTGTCTGTTCAAACTCATAAATATTTGAGTATTGCTTAGACGAGAGACTCGTCATCATTCGAGGTAGCTTTTCTATCTAATTCCGGTTTCGCGAGTAATGCCGTTGGTAGCTTTGCTATCGAAACATTGTCGATATATCTAAACAATTTATAGCGTTGTAAAAGCCAAGCAGTGTTGGCTGTTGTGGTGTGGTGCTATCTTTGGTTCGACAATCGTTTCGCATTTAATTGATGCCACCAATCTGGCGGCATCAAAATGAAGCTCTGTTGGCTGGAGTTTCACGCTGAGATAAAACGTTTAGAAGCTAACGCAAAAGGTTTTATCCACCGCTATTACCGCTAACAAAGACTATTTGCTCGCTAAGTATTCTTCTAAGCCGCTTTGTCGCAGTAGGCACGCTGGGCATTCACCACAGCCTTTACCAACGATTCCGTTGTAACATGTTAAAGTATTGTTTTGGACAAACTCCAACATATTATGCTTATCAGCTAGAGCCCAGGTCTCGGCTTTAGTAAGCCACATTAAAGGAGTCTTAATATTGAAGGCTTTATCCATACCTAAATTGCAAGAGAGATTTAGAGAGCGAATAAAGTTGTCTCGGCAGTCAGGGTAACCACTAAAGTCTGTTTCGCAAACTCCCGTAATGATGTCTTGAATGCCAAGCTGGTAAGCATGGATACATGCGTAAGTAAGAAAGAGAATGTTTCTCCCTGGAACGAATGTATTGGGTACGTTAGCGTCGCTTAAGTCATTAGATACCGGAATGTTGTCTCTTGTCAGCGAGCTTATCGCTAACTCATTAATTGATTTTACATCCAGGACTTTGTGGCTTTTGATGTTAAGTTGCTTACCTAATTCGATAGCGATATCTATTTCATCTGAATGACGCTGGCCATAATCAAACGTTATAGCATGAACTTCATCATATGTATTTAATGCATCGATTAAGCAGGTCGTAGAGTCCTGCCCACCGGAAAAAACCACAAGTGCTTTTGTTGTAGCCATGTTGAACCCTTAGTTATGCTCTTTGATTCTTTGGTATTGATACGTATTCTTAGGCGTTTAATCCCAATTACGTACTCGACTTCGTGGCGATTGCGTCTGCAATCAGCTGGGCTGTGCTCTCAAGCACTCTTTGCTTGTCATCATTTGACAGCTTGTGGAGATTCACAGCAAGTTCAGCGGTGATTTCATCTTCACAAAAAAAATAGTTTAGAGGCACGTTTAGCTCATCTGCGATAAGTTTGAGCGTTTTTACGTCGGGAGTATGGCGCTCCCTTTCGTATTGATTCATCCTTGCACTTGCAGAACTATCATCCATGCCGATACGGATGCCCAGTGCTTTTTGGGACAGATTCGCTTGTTTACGCGCATGCTTAAGGCGGGCTGGGAGTGGGTTATTAAACAACACTTAAAGTTCATACGAAGGACTAGGATGACTAAGATTATCTTAGTTTTTCTGATTTGTGTATACTAAGTAATGCTTAGTTATTGCCGAGGTCGCCAAGGCCGTGTCTGTATAACTAAACAAGATTTCGTATCTTTAGGTTGATTAAGTGACGTTGAATCTACTTCTTCAAAAACTGCCGTATGAAGGAGTGGGAGGAGCGAGTAAGGGCACGAGAAACCGCAGCGATTTGTGGAGCAGAATTTGCTCTTCACATAAACGTAGTCGTCTAAGTTGAAGAGCAATATTGTTCTTGATGATCAACTATATACTTAAGTAAATAACTGTGTCGCACAATAGATCAGAGCTGCTGCTAAGCTCATATTGATGACTTTACCATATCTCTGGAATTGCGATTGAAGTAGCTTTCCTGCAACGGCCCAAACTACGTTGCTAAGAAGTGCGATCAAAGCAAGAATGAGGCTAGTCGCTAAGATCCAGTAGATATTCTGAGTGTGGGGCAGTACGAACGTAGAAATAGAGGTAATTCCATAAAGAATGATTTTCACATTAACGAACTGCAAACCGAAACCTGTTAAGAAACTGATACCTTTAGAATTATCCGGTGAAGTTTTGATCTCACTCGTAGCAAGCCCCCAAGCCAACCAAACAATATAAGCTGCTCCAATCCATGTTAGCCAAGGTGTAATCACGGGCAAGAGGCTGATCATGTTATACGTGAAAGCGCCACAAAGTAGCATCAAAACAACATAGCCACAAAACATCCCCGAAATCACTTTTGTTGAGCGTTTTAGTCCATATTGCGTCGCGATGCTGAGCGATAAAATGTTGTTTGGCCCTGGTGTAATTGAAGTAATGATTACGTAAGTAAAAAATGCGGTGTAGATGGCGGTCATCTCTATCTCTCCTGTTTTTACTGCACTATACTTCGCTACAATTGATTAAAAAATTGAATAAATTAAAACTTAGACTTTTAATTTATTGAACTGTTGGTTGTGGAGTCTAGTCATGAATCTAAAACGCTTTCTTACTTTTAAAGCTATTGTTGAAGAAGGATCGTTTCTAAAAGCGTCACAGAAGCTTTATTGCACGCAATCAACCGTCACCTTTCAAATCAAGCAGTTGGAACAAGATCTGTCTTTGCAGCTGTTCGAAAAAATAGGGCGTAAGATGGTTTTGACTCAAGCAGGAGAAAAGATACTGCCTTACGTCTATGAACTGGCGCGAGTGATGGAAAATATTGAGGGAACAGCACAGCAAGAAAACTCGGAGCCGACCGGTGAATTGAAAGTGCTGATTGCTGAGACTCAACTTGCTTATAAGATGGCTAATGTTTTAAAAGAGTTCAGGATCAGAGCGCCCAATGTCCGACTCTCTCTGCAATCACAAAATTGCTATCAGATTCGAGATGAGTTGATAGCGGATAAAGCTGATTTAGGTGTGTTTTATCGAGTAGGTAATGACGATACGCTCAAGGTCCACGAGTTTGAGCAGGAGCCACTGGTATTGGTTGCTTCACCGCTTTTAAAAGGGCTAGATTTAAAGAAGAGAGAGCAACATATTGATTTAGGGTTTATAAGCAATGGCCCTAAGTGCCTTTTTCGACAGATGTTTGAGAGCATTATTCAAGAGCGTGATATTAGCATCGACAACATGATCGAACTTAGCAGTATTAATACGATCAAAAATTGCGTTGAGAGTAATATTGGTATCTCTTACTTACCTCGTTTTACGGTTGAAAAAGAGTTGCAAGAGGGCAGTTTACAAGAGCTTGAGTTCACCGAATTTTCACAGATGATCAAGCCACTCTGCGCTTATCATGCTGGGAAGTGTGTGACGCCGGCGATGGAAGTCTTTATTGATTGTATGCGTAACGAGTATGAACGGTTTTCTACTCAGAGTCGGTGATCTTTAATATGTTCTATCTGACATAGTTTCGTTTTTACTCCTTTTTATTTTTTAAGTGACCACTTCTAATTTATTGATTTTTTTTGCTTTTTTGTGAATTCGACTGTTGTGGGATGATAAATGGGATCTGATGTGAAGAGCTATTTATTGACGGAAAGAGATAAGATATCAAAACGACGGCGTGTGATAACTAGATTAGATAAGGTTACATAATTAACAGTGTAATAAATGCCATTCTTTATGGATTATTTTCAACGAGACTTAATTGTTACGGTTCGTTATTATTAACTCGTTAACGCATCCATTGCTAGGAAGTTAACTTACGCATATTGTTTTTTTCATCATTTGCAGCAAATTATATTTGCTGCTTTTTTTTAACCCAAAAAAGTTCAAAGCTTGAACTACAAGCTCTGAACTTTTGTTTATACTTAGTGGTTTTCTACTTTAATAAGTAAAACACCGTTTAAAAGTATCGCGTAACCTAGTAACTCTAAGCTTTCTTCGACCAAGTTTTTCACGTCTCTATTGTATGAGTTCCCCATGAACTCGACCCAAAAATCACCATACCCTGCAAATCGTGAGAATAAGAAAACAATAAAAAAGCCAATCGTTAATGTCGTGAAGCTAGAATGAGAAATGAAAAGTTTGACCTCATTTTTTATGTTAACTATGTTATTAAAACAAAAATAACAGACCGAGACTATTATAATCCAAGCAGGGTACTTCCATGAACCGTGAGGGAAATACTGCTCTATGTGGTAGTCCATTTCTCTAACGAATATAACCATAAAAAATGAAGACATTATTACTAATATGTGTTTGAGTTCAAGATATTCCTTAGATTTATACAAACACATTAACGATGAAAAAAGCACAAATGCTATTTGAGTCATTTCTATAAGAGAGTTCTCCGATGTGCTTTTGTCCATTTTTACGCTAAAATAAATCGTTGCTAACGTATAAATAACCAAAAAAATAAGATAAGATATTTTATATACTAACAAACTAGTGACCGAGGTGTGTTTTTCTTTAATATACATCGTAACTTGTATAGGTGATGGATTTGTTAGTATTATAAATCAAGAATTTTTTATATTTAGTGAATTAAGCGCCATTTAGAATGGAACTTAATTCACCTAACATTAAACTTCGATGGATCTTAAACATTTCTGTTTTAAATTATTGATTTTATTTGATTTTCTGTTAATTTTGATTAAATAGAATCAACTAGCTTTTATTGAAATGCTTTTCCCATATTGGTGGTATGCCAACTTCTTCTTGAACGATATCAATGAATGCCCTAACCAATGGTGATTGCTGACGGTGTGAGTACATGGCATAAATATCACCAAAATCTTGAGTTTCATATTCTGGTAAAAGTTGAACTAAATTAGAAGACTCTAGGTTGTTAGGAAGCATAAATTGACCTATAAGTGCAGCGCCCAGACCTGACTTTACGCTTTCAATTATTAGCTCAGCTTCATTTACCATGTATGACCCTGATATTGGGTATGTATCTAAACCATCTGATTTTGCTTTGTCGTAGAATTTAAGTTTATCGACAATAAAATTACCATTTGAATAAATAATAAAAGGTAGCTTAACTAACTCATCAGGCGTTTCTGGGTTACCATGTTTTTCAATTAAATTTCGAGAAGCAATGATTGCAGTCGTATTTTTTGCTAATTTTCTTGCTACCATTGATGAATCCCTCATAGGTCCGATTCGAAAAGCAATATCAAAATTACTTCTAATCACGTCTACATGAAGATCATCTAGCATTAGTTCAACACTTGCTTTTGGGTACTTATGTAAAAACTTCTCTATCGAAGGTTGTAGATAGAGTTTTCCAAATAATGTTGAGCTTGAAATTCGTACTTTCCCTGAAGGCTCAGTCTGAAAGTTCTCCGCTATTTGTTGAGTATCATCAAGGAGTTGAGATATTTGGTCTGCTTTTTCAACTATTTGCTTGCCGACTTGTGTTAATGAAAGAGAGCGAGTTGTTCTGTTTAATAGCCTAACGCCTAAGTGCTCTTCTAACTGCTTGATGTGTTTAGATAAAACAGAGCGGTCGATATTCATCCCATCTGCTGCTTTTGCAAAAGATCCAGCTTTAGAGACTTCTAAAAGCAGGTGTAGTTTATTTGCTAAATCCACAATGTTTATCCAAGTTAGATATTAGCGTATTAGTTTCATGTATAACTGCTGCTCTGTCTAGAAATTATTAATATACTTAATAACCAAAAGAAAAGGGAGCAATAGCTCCCTTTAGTATGAATTTAAATGAGTATTTATATTATGGTTATAGTGTTTGACGTTTTTTGTTTCGACTCACTAACATGTAAAAAACAGGTGTGAGTAGTAATCCAAATACCGTTACGCCTACCATACCCGAGAATACGGCAATACCCATTGCTTGTCGCATTTCCGCTCCGGCCCCTGTACCAATCATTAATGGAATAACACCAGCGGTAAATGCAATTGATGTCATTAGAATCGGTCGAAGACGTAAACGACATGCTTCCAAAATCGCTGATAAGGTATCTTGGCCATTGTCTTTAAGTTCTTTAGCGAACTCCACCATCAAGATGGCATTTTTACACGCTAGAGCCACAAGGACAATCAAAGCAATTTGTGTGAATATATTGTTGTCACCACCAATGAACCAAACACCTGCTAGTGCAGAAAAAATGGTCATAGGAACGATCAAAATGATAGCGAATGGCAGTTTTAAACTCTCGTACTGCGAAGCTAGCACCATGAAAACTAACAAAACAACAAGTGGGAATATATACACCATCGTGTTACCAGCCAAAATCTGCTGGTAGGTTACATCAGTCCATTCATAAACCATTCCCTCTGCTAGGTTTTGATCCAGTACTTCCTCAATAGCCGTTTGGGCTTGGTCAGAGCTGTAACCAAAAGCAGGACTGCCGTTTAGTTCTGCACTAGGGTAGCCGTTATAGTGCATCACGCGGTCAGGCCCAATCGTGGGTATGATCTCCAGTACAGCGCCGAGAGGAACCATTTGTCCGGCAGCATTTCTTACTTTGTAGTTAAGTATTTGGTCAGGTTCGAGACGATAGTTCATGTCTGCCTGGGCATTCACTTTGTATGTTCTACCAAACATATTGAAGTCATTGACGTATAATGATCCTAAATAAACTTGAAGCGCATCAAAAACCTGCTCTAGAGGAACACCTTGCAGCATCGCTTGTTCACGATCTATTTGGATGTCCATCTGCGGCACTTGTATGCGAAATGTAGAATATAATCCCATCAGCTCGGGTCTTGTTGATGCCTCACTTATTACCAAGTTCAATTGCTTGAAGAGCTCATCAAACCCCTTGTTCGCACGGTCTTCGATTTGAAGCTTAAAGCCGCCAGTAGATCCAAGTCCTTGGATTGGTGGTGGTGGAAAAATCGCAACGAAGGCTTCATCAATAATTGAAAAGCTCTTATTTAAAGATGCAACAATCGCATTTGCGCCGAGAGTTGGATCATTTCGTTTATCGAAGTCCTCAAGCGTAACAAAAACGATGCCACTATTCGGACTGTTAGTAAAACCATTGACCGATAAGCCTGGGAAAGAAATGGTTTGTGCTACGCCAGGTGTTGCCAGCGCGAGGTTTTCCATTTCTTTAATAACGGACTCTGTTCTATCTAAACTTGCTGCATCTGGAAGTTGGGCGATCGCAACTAAATACTGCTTATCTTGTTGAGGAATGAATCCTCCAGGAACCGCTTTGAATAGAGAAACCGTTCCCCCGAGTAACGCAATGTATACCACCACAACAACAAGGCTAAAGCGAATCAGCTTCTTGACCAGAGCTTGATATTGGTTCGAGCTGTACTCAAAAATTCTATTGAATGGCGCAAAAACATACTTACCAAAAACCGCATCCAATAGCTTGGTTAGCCGATCGGGTTTTGCGTTCTTATCTTGTAATAGCAGTGCTGATAAAGCAGGCGATAACGTCAACGAGTTAATTGCTGAAATAATCGTCGAGATCGTAATTGTTAGTGCGAACTGCTTATAAAACTGACCGGATAACCCTGTAATAAAGGTCGTCGGGATGAACACCGCACATAACACTAAAGCAATTGCAATAATTGGCCCGGTAACTTCGGTCATTGCTTGTTTCGTTGCTTCTAGTGGTGCAAGACCATTATGGATGTTCCGTTCCACGTTTTCGACGACGACAATGGCGTCATCGACGACGATGCCTATGGCGAGAACAAGCCCAAACAACGAAAGCGTGTTAATCGATACTCCAAGCATTTGCATTACGGCGAACGTACCGATTAATGAAACAGGCACCGCAATGATAGGGATGATAGACGCGCGCCATGTTTGCAAAAACAAAATGACTACGACAACAACAAGTACAATTGCCTCTAGCAGAGTATGAACCACCGCGTCTATCGATCCACGAACAAAGACGGTCGGGTCGTAGGCTATTTCATATGAAACTCCAGCTGGAAAGGCTGCTTGTAAACGGTCCATGGTTGAACGAACCTGATTAGATAGCTCAATAGCATTAGCACCAGGGCGCTGGAATACGGGCATCGCCACCGCTGGTTTACCATTTAACAAGGCGCGCAGTGCATAAGAGTTTTGACCTAGCTCTACGCGTGCAACGTCTTTAAGACGTGTCAAAGCCCCTGTTTCGTCAACTTTTACTACAATGTCGTTGAATTCATCAATATTCTCCAAGCGGCCTTTTACGTTCAACAAAACTTGGAATTGGTTTTCATTAGCGGCTGGTTGCGCACCTAATGAGCCTGCTGCCACCTGTTGGTTTTGAGATCGGACGGCGGAGACAACGTCCATTACGGTTAGATTTCTAGAAGCGAGCTCATCTGGATTTAACCACAAGCGCATTGAGTACTCGTCACCACCGAAAAGGCGCACATCACCAACGCCTCCGAGCCGAGCTATCTCATCTTTCAAGTTTAAATTAGCGTAGTTAGCTAAATAACTGACTTCACGGCTAGAATCTGGAGAATATATATGCACAACCATGGTGAGATCAGGAGAGGCTTTTTCGGCAACAACTCCTAACCGTTGGACGGCTTCTGGTAATCGGGGCAAAGCTGTAGTGACGCGGTTTTGAATTTGAACCTGAGCTTTGTCCAAGTCCGTACCCAAAGCAAAGGTTACGGTCAATGTCATTCTGCCGTCACTGGTTGCCTGCGAAAACATATATAACATGTTTTCTGTACCATTAATTTCTTGCTCCAGAGGCGTAGCAACTGTTTCTGCGATTACTTTTGGGTTCGCACCAGGATAGTTTGCTGTAACTACTACTGTAGGAGGGACAACCTCTGGATATTCACTCACAGGCAACTGTAAAAGTGAAATTGCGCCTACTATTAATATCAATAGCGATAACATAGAGGCAAATATGGGTCTTTGAATAAAAAAGTGTGCAAATTTCATTCGGTTGTCTTCTTAGTCTTGAGCTAAACGTTTGTTTGGCAACGATGTTGAGTTTGAAGCCATAATCAATGAAGTATTGCTAATATCTAGCGTGACATTTTTTGGTTTGACTTTGCTATTTGGGCCAACTTTTGCTGGGCCATTTACCGCAATAATTGAGTCGGCGTTCAAGCCATTCTCGATAGCACGAAATGTTCCGTAACGTTCGCCTAAGGTTACGATGCTGTATTGCAACGTATTCTCTTCATTGAGTGTTAATACAAAGCGGTTTTCTAGATCTGTGCCAATAGAACGCTCTGGAACGAGAACTCGTTCAACTGGTTTGGTTGTTGATATCTGAACTCGGCCAAACGATCCCACTTTTAAGTTTGATTTTGTTGCATCGAATACCGCTCGAACCTGCAAAGTACCGGTGTTTTCGTTGATGGAGTTGTCGACAAAGTCAACGCGTCCAAAAAACACCTGCCCATTTTGTCCAGATAGTTCAAGACGAGTAGGTAAGTTAGAGTCGGCATTGATTGTCGAGAAGTAACGGTTCCAAGTTCGCTCATCGACATCAAAGTATGCATATACCTGATCGTTAGAGACAATGTTTGATATAACGCTTTGATTTGCGTTTACATTGTTTCCTTTAGTAATGAATGCTCTTGAAATAGTGCCGCTAATAGGGGCATATATCTTCGTAAACTCAAGATCTAACTTTGCGGATTCTAACTGAGCACGCAAAGCCATTAGTTCTGCAGAGCGTTGTTTTACTGCGGTATCTCGGGCCTCTGCTTGTTCCGCTGAGATGGCTTTTCGCTTAACCAGTTGGGCGGCTCTCTTTTGTTCGTTTGCTGCTTGCTCTAGCGCAGCTCGAGCACTCTTAACTTGCGCTTCAAGTCGTGAGACCTGAGCTTTGAAGGTTCGATCATCAAGAGTGACGAGTAAGTCACCTTTGTTGACACTCTGTCCGTCTTTGAATTCTACCGTTTCAATAACTCCGGAAACGCGTGGCATTAAAGAAACTTTCTCTGGGGCTTGAAGCCTTGTTGTAAAGGTGAACCACGATTGAACCGGCTCATAGATGACTTTGGAAACGTCTATCGTAGGTAAGGGAGTATTAGGTTGTTTGGTTATCTCTTCGTCTGCACAAGCAGCTAAAACGGATAAAAGGCCAATGCCGAAAACTTTCTTTAACATTTGTCGCGCCCTAAATGATTCTGTTCATACTAAAAGGAACGGCATTGTATTCATTGTACCTATGGGTAAATAGGCCCTCAGCGAACATAGAGTAGTGATAAAAATGCACGATTAAATATTGGTCAAAATGCTCGCATTTTGGTTTGAAAAAGGTCAGTTTAGGGTTTTAAAGACGTGGAGTATTGTTAAATGTAATAAGCCATAATAGATGGGAATAACTAAACAGAAGCTAAAGATAGCGACGAAAATTAAAGCGTTTTTAATTCGTGCATTATTTGCAATTCACTGATGCAATTTGAACCATAAAAAATTGAAATTAATTTTGTAAAATCCATTTCCCATCACATAAAGAATAAAAACTAAATAAGGAATTGTGCAGTGGATCTCGCAAGCCAACTTGAATTACTACTGGATGTCTCTGAATACGGAACTTTTGCTAAAGCTGCTGACAGAAATCATATAGATCGTTCAGCTTTGTCAAAACAGATCAAAAAGCTAGAGGATGAATTGGGCTTACGGCTGTTAAACCGTTCCACGCGTTCGCTATCCCTGACCAATGCTGGTGTTGAGATGGTGGCGCAAGCTAAGAAAGTAAGAGAGGTTCTAACTGAAACTCGTAGTATTGCTGCTACATTTCAGGATGAACCGAAGGGTAACCTGAAAATATCAAGCTCCACTTTCTTTGGCAGAGCTTACTTAAATCAGGCAGTTAAAGAGTTTATAAAACAGTACCCAAACATTACTGTAGAGCTGCTGCTCGATGATAATCGAGTCGATGTTATCCACGAAGGTTTTGACGTTGTGTTTCGTATCGGACCAATCCGAGAGTCCAATATGATAGTACGTAAGTTGGCAAGCAATAATATGGCACTGGTTGCATCGAAGAGTTTTATTGACAAGTATGGAACCCCGAGCTCTCCAGAAGAGCTTATAAAAATGCCAGCAGTAATATACTCTAATGCTAACTTTAAGGCAGATAAGCTACGTATAGCGCCAAGCCAGTCATCAAGCGACGTTAGAACGTATAATATCAATGGGCAGTACTTCGTGAATGAAACTGAGTTAATGCTCGATGCCGTAAAATCTGATCTAGGGTATGCTTTAATAGGGCAGTTCTTTCTTCAGGAGAGTTTGAGTAAACAAGATCTTGTACAGTTGCTTCCTGATTATAATCTTCCCGCGATAGGGGAAATATATGCAATGTATACTCACCGAAATCAACAACCATTAGCCAAACTGTTCATTGATACTGTTCAAAAAATAATAGGGACGCCTCCTGTTTGGATGGATTATCTCAACTAATATGAGTACTAGGACATAATGTTTTAGATTGAGGGCTTGTTTATATTTATCCATAGAATATGGTTGAATTTGCACTTTAAAAATAATTGCCACTGTTCATAATTTCACTCGATTCAAACAACACAAGTAGTGGTAATTAAATGAAAATGACAAGAACGTCGATCGCAATCGCAGCACTTTTTTCTGCAAGTGCTGCAAATTCAGCCGTAGTTTATGAAGATCAAGAATCAGTATTAAATATTCATGGCCGAGCGCAAGGGATGTATTATTTCTCTGATGATAAAAATGCAGACGGAGATAATAGCTACATTCGTGTAGGACTTTCAGGTGAGTCTAAAATAAATGAAGATCTTTATGCCTTCGGCTTATATGAGTTGGAATTTAAGTCTAATCGCAGAGATGCTGATGGGATTGAAGATGATGAATTTGATATCCGAAAAGGCTATGTAGGAGTTGGTGCAGATTACGGAACAGTAAGTTATGGACGTCAATACGGTGCGGTCACTTTAGTATCTGACTACACGGATATTTTCCCGGAGTTTGGTAATGAAGCTGCTGGCGTAAGTGCGGATCTATATGGTACCGGTCGCTCCGATTCAGTATTTAAGCTAACGACAAGCTATGAAGGTTTGAATATTCATGTTAGCTATCAGGCTGAAAACGATGAAGTGTCAACAGATGCAGCCTCTTATGGTGCGGCGGCGGACTACAAGTTGCCATATGGCTTCAAAGTTGCGCTTGGTTACAACGAAGGTGAAGGGCAATCGGGTGCAGAAGATGCAGAGCTGCTAACGGGTGCTATTGCATTTGAATACGACAAGTTTTATGCCTCTGTTTTATACAGTGATGGTGAAAACTGGGCTAAAGATGGTTCTGAAAGTAATATTGATTACACCGGTATTGAAGCAGTTGCCACTTATGAAGTAACAGATAAGCTTTGGGCACTAGTTGGCTATAACAATCTAGAGCGTGATGATGAAGATGTCGTCGATTACTACTCACTAGGTGCAGAGTACGATTTGACTTCTAATTTTAAAGCACTAGCAGAATACAGAATTACAGATGTAGACAATGAAGACGATATTCTTGCAATAGCTGCGAGATATTCATTCTAAAAAATTAATAAAGCTAAAAAGCCTGAAACTATTTTCAGGCTTTTTTATTTATCGGTGTAAGTTCATAAGTGCTGACTTTCGTCCATATATAATGGATTATATTGATCGTTACTTGTTTAAGTGTTTTGAATATAATTGTTTTGTTAGCTAGTCCACTGCTAGTTTTCATTTTCATATTTTTTGAATGATGATTTTTTCTTTGGCAACAAGAAGTATCTTGTTGCCTTTTTTTACGTCTTATGGTTAATTAAAACAAAAAGAGTTTTTTTATATATTGCTATAAACGAGAAAAATATAACGAAAATTGTCAATCTTAGGTTGAGTTAATCGTCATAAAAAAGTGAACTCAATTTCAAGGGTCTTTTTCATTTAAGTGATGTGGAATCCATATGGCGAACCAAGTGAATGATAAAGCGCCAAACGACGAAATGTATCTCAATGAAGATTGGAAAAATTATTTTTATGTAAACGATAGAGGTAGGGATTGATACTGTTTATGTAAGGAGAGAGCGATTTATGAAAAGCAGTCGTTTCAATATGATTAGACACCTTTACTTTCTTAAAATAGGAAGGACTCTAAGAAAGTAAAGGTGCAGATGATTTTTTAGTTTTTACCGCCGTCACTTGTTCTGAAGTGATAATCGAAGTTTATGATTGCACGATATTTAACTTCATCACGGTTAAGTGCGTATTCTTCAACTCTCACCTTACTATCATCGATTGCAATATCACGAGGGAAACCGCTTCCAATGATGTTTAGACGATTTCTAAGTTCATGTTTTGATAGCGTTTGGTATTCATCGACAAGATCAAACGCAGAGCTATAAGCGGCATCTTTTGTCGTAAAGTCATTGAGAACAACTTTGTTTGTAGAGTGTTCGACATGAATACCAGCAGTAGCAGATAAACTGAATAATAATAGTGATGAGAGCGTCATTAGTTTTTTCATATAGTCACCTTTTTATTTGTATTACAAAGTCAAGATGTCCAACGAATCCTTGTTAATATCTCTCGACAAAGGTGATAGTGCCACTATAGAAATGTGCTGTACATCACATTTGTGGCCATTGACTATGGAAGAATTGTCAACAATAAAACTCAAGCACTTTTGACATTACGGTCAATGTGGAAAAGCGAATATCTGTATGGTTTCGTTAATAATTAAACCACTCTCGGAAACGCTGACTATTCAGTCAAAGCGTATGTTTCTTGTCGTTATAGTGACCTGCCTACAGCTCAATCACTTAATGCATGCAATTCAATTGCAATGGCTTGGTATAGATTTTCATTCAGATCTTCCGTCTTAGTGACGATTCTACAAATTCTAGTGATTAAAAAGTCATTATTTGTGGTTTTTTATTCTATTGTCGTGTATAAAAAAACTTTACAACAAATGATAAAGGAATATCCATGAAAAAGTTATTGTGTTTTGCTGCACTGGGGTTAGCTGTTTCGACGACGGTTAATGCAGACCCAATTTTAGACGACATCAAAAGTACAGGGGAGCTAAAAGTCTGTTTTGATTCTGGGTATATGCCTTTTGAAATGACAGCAAAAAATGGGCAGTACATCGGGTTTGATATCGATTTGGGTAAGCAAATGGCGCGTGCCATGGATGTTAAGTTTGTGCCGGTAAACACTTCATGGGATGGCATTATCCCAACACTGTTGACTGGTAAGTGTCACATGATTATGGGCGGGATGACTATCACACCTATGCGAAATACTCAGGTGAATTTCGCTGATCCCTATGTGGTTATTGGTCAATCCATTCTCGTAGATCTCAAACATGAAGGTAAAGTGTCTAGTTACCGAGATCTCAATAGTCCAGAATATGTTGTTGCAACTAAGCTTGGGACAACGGGTGAGCAAGCGGTAAAACGATACCTTCCGAAAGCTAAGATAAATCTATACGAAACTCAGTCTGAAGCGGTACTTGAGGTTGCCAACGGAAAGGTAGATGCGTTTGTTTATGACTTTCCTTACAACTCTATTTATGTGGCGGAAAACAAAGGGCAGTTAATGCACTTGGCTAAACCGTTTACTTACGAGCCTTTGGGTTGGGCTGTGCCGCAAGGAAATCCAGATACGCTTAACTTCTTAAACAACTATTTACGTCAAATTAAGGGCGATGGAACTTACGATCGTATTTACGATAAGTGGTTTAACGACGATAAATGGTTAAAGCAAGTTAAGTAATCATATTGTTATTGTAGAGGAGCGGCTAGCTTCTGGCTTGGTTCATCGCCAACCAAACGGTTCGCGCTGTGAAGCTAACGCTTTTCTTTATTCAAATACCCAACCAACTTTAATCAAAGTCATTCTCGGAATCACATGCAAAATAACTTTAAATCCCTATTGTGGAACGCTGTTTTTGTTCTTGTTTTGCTATCAATTTGCGGTCTTGTCTATCTGTCAGGTAAGCGAATCGATTACAGCTGGAATTGGGAGCGTGTCCTTCCTTATATTGCCACTAACGCTGCTTCATCCATTACCGCGCCTGTCGATGGGAACATCATTCTCGACGAGAATAACCAACTGGCTCTGGAGAGTATTCATGGTGATATTGTTCTTGAACTAAGCCAATATAAGTCTGTGGACGTCTATGAAGGTGATCTTATTTTTGAAGGAGATACCTTAGCAACTATAAAAGAGTGGCGCTCTGGCCCAATTTTAGATGGTGTTGTGACGACCATTAAAATCTCGCTCTGGTCACTTATCATTGCTCTAGCGTTGGGCTTAGTTGTCGGACTAATGCGTATATCCAGCAATCCGGCATTAAAAAAGCTGGCGCTTGTGTATGTCGAGGTCATTCGTGGAACGCCTCTTTTAGTACAGATTTTTATCGTTTACTTCTTTATTGGTACTGTGCTTGACCTTGAGCGTTTTACTGCGGGAGTGATAGCGCTCTCCGTGTTTACCGCCGCTTATGTCGCAGAAATTGTGCGGTCAGGAATCCAGTCAATCCCAAGAGGACAAATGGAAGCGGCGCGTTCACTAGGAATGAATTATCCCAAAGCGATGATTTATGTCATTTTACCTCAAGCGTTTAAGCAGACATTACCTCCCTTAGCCGGGCAGTTTATCAACCTGATAAAAGATTCCTCACTTGTCTCCGTGATTTCGATTACTGATCTGACAAAAGCGGGCAGGGAAGTCGTAAGTGGTAGTTTTGCCCCATTTGAAGTTTGGTTTACCGTTGCGGCCCTTTATTTGCTTCTAACTAGTACCTTATCTTGGGCAATACAAACGTTAGAAAAGAAATTGGCAGCAAGTGATTAATGGTGGAGTCATTAATGGAATACATTATTTCAGCAAAAACAATTAATAAAATTTACCCTAATGGCTGCCATGCGCTCAAGGACGTATCGGTAAATGTAGAAAAAGGGGAAGTGATTGTAATCGTAGGACCGTCAGGTTCTGGTAAGTCAACATTCTTACGGACGATCAATCAATTAGAGACAATAAATAGTGGGTCTATAATCGTAGATGGTATCGATATGTACCACAAATCCACGGATATCAATAAACTACGCGCTGATGTGGGCATGGTATTTCAAGGCTTCAACCTTTTTCCACATAAAACGGCGATAGAGAACGTCATGTTAGCACCTTTAAAGGTTTCTAAACGTGACCCTGAATCGGTGAAGAAAGAAGCAAAAGATTTGCTTTATAAAGTCGGTCTGTCGGAGAGAATGGATAATTATCCTAATCATTTATCGGGTGGACAGCAGCAGCGCGTTGCAATCGCTCGTGCGTTAGCAATGAAGCCCAACATTATGTTGTTTGATGAACCCACATCAGCACTAGACCCTGAAATGGTTGGAGAAGTTCTTGATGTGATGAAAGATTTGGCCAAGGACGGAATGACCATGGTCGTGGTTACTCATGAAATGGGTTTCGCAAAAGAGGTCGCTGATAGGGTGTTGTTTATGGAAGATGGTGAGCTTTTGGTTTCTGACTCTCCTGAGCGATTTTTTGATAACCCCTCCAATCCTAGATTACAGAAGTTTTTATCTAAGGTCTTATAATAAAAAGAAAATTTGATTGAGGGTTAGTCCCTCAATCACTTCATGCACTATTGTGGCTCGTAACGCCCGCCTCGCCGAGAGACATAGATAATGGGCTTTTTACTCGAAGTTAATGGCGATAACATTATCTTGGTCCGAATGAAAGGTCTGGTAAATACTAGAGTGTTTAATCAGCCATTAAGTTTTTGTTCACTTTAAACATAACAATTTCATTTTGAATTGATAAAAATTGTGTTTGAATAGAGCTTATGGATGTTTGGCGGTATGGATGTCTAAATGAAGAAAGTAACAATTTTAGATGGTGGCATGGGGCGAGAGTTAAAACGTATTGGCGCCCCTTTTTCTCAGCCGCTTTGGAGTGCACAAGCGCTAATTGAATCACCACAATATGTAAAAATGGCCCATGAGAATTTCATAGACGCTGGCGCAGAGATTGTCACTGTCAACAGTTATGCATGTGTTCCATTTCACTTAGGAGAGGAACTCTATGCAAAGCGAGGGATTGAGTTAGCAAAATCTGCAGCCAAAATTGCCAGAGATGTAGTCACCAGCTCTAACGATAGAGTGCTCGTTGCGGGGTCTCTTCCTCCTGTCATGGGGTCTTACAGGCCTGAATTATTCGAGCCGAAAAGGGCACTGGAAGTGGCTTCTGAGTTATTTGAAGCTCAAGATCAATATGTTGATATTTGGTTAGCTGAGACCGTGTCTAGCCTTGCTGAAGTTGAAGTTCTATCAATAATTTTAGCCAAAACATATAAGCCCAATTATCTTGCTTTCACCTTAATGGATGAGCCTAACTCTTTGCCTCGCCTTCGCTCAGGGGAATCTCTTAAAGTCGCGGTTAATACGCTGTTGAAAACAAATGTTTCAGGTATCTTTTTCAATTGCTCTATTCCTGAAGTTGTCGAGCAAGCGATCATTGATACACAAGCAGTATTGAGTGAGTCAGGTAGAGAATTGACGATAGGTGTTTTCGCAAATAGCTTTGCTCCGATAAAGCAAGCGCACCAAGCCAACGAGACCATTCAGGAAGTTCGTCATTTCTCTCCGACTGAATATCTTGAGTATGCTAAAAAGTGGCATGCGCAGGGAGCAAGCATTATTGGTGGTTGCTGTGGGATTGAACCACGTCATATTAAATTGCTAGCGACTTGGAGAGACACTCTCGAAAACGCCTAATTTTGGTGAAGCGCAGGGAAGTATGACAAGAGATTTTGTTTTTTATTCATCGTTATAGATAAAATAAAGGCCTTTCATATCTGGCAAAGTAACAAGATGCTTTAACTTGCTCATTCATTACCTTGCCAGTTTGCCTCGAGATTTTTATTAATTATTTTTGGTTCAGATTAACGACAATCTTTCCAACTGTTCTCTGATTTCGCATGTCCAAGAGTGCGTTACCTACATCTTCTAAGCCGATGATCTTCAGTTTCGGTACTTCCAATTCTCCATTTTCTAATAGCTCAGACACTTCCTTTCCGGCATTAACGATACTTGCAAACCCTCTCTCGCCAAAGACATGACCAGAGCCCAAACTTATTTGGTGGAAGCCCAAGCCTTTTAAGAAGGCATCTGGATATTGAGAAGGGTCGACAGTCTTGACGAGCTCCACCATTTCGCCCTCAAAGGTTAACACCGAGGCTGCAATTCGGTCGTTATCACCGCCTACACAATCGAGTGCAACCTCAACGCCATGATTTCCGGTAATGTCCATTACTCGCTGAACTACATCTTCATGATGATAATCAATCATATGGGTTGCTCCTAACGAGGACAAATATGCGTGATTAGCTTCTGAACTAGTAGCAATGATCTGTTCAACACCAAATGTCTTTGCTAACTGAATAGCAAAGCTTCCAACGCCGCCAGCACCTCCGGCGATAAAAATGCTGCTTCGATTTGAAATATCGAGCTTGTCTACCAAAGCGCGATATGCGGTCCAGGCTGCGCAAGGTGTAGATGCTGCCACTTCAACCGGAACCTGAGGGTGCTTTATGAGCGTTCTTGAATCATGGATAGCAAATTCAGCGAATCCACCGTGATGGCGCCTCATGTTTCCGTGATACAACACTTTATCGCCAACCTTCCAATCAACGACCGCATCGCCTACAGAGACTATTTCTCCTGATACGTCTAACCCGCCAACAAAATTGTTATCCATGTTAGTGACCATGTCTGACCAATAATGAATTTTTGCATCGACAGGGTTCAAACCAACAGCGTTAACTTTAACCAATACATCAAATTGGGTTTCTAGTTTTGGTGTAGGTAATTCGGATAAAGAGAAAGTATCGTTATCTCGTTGGTAAGTTATCGCTCTCATAGGTTTTCCTTATTATTAAGAATGGTCGAAAGTCATACTAACTCAGAGGGTGCTGCTGAAATAATTATGGTTTTTTCTTATTTTGATAATTTTAGGTTATGTTTGATAAAAAGGATTCGAGATGCTCTGAAATTATCATCGACAACCAGTCTGCATAGCTAACGACATGTAACTTTATGATAAGTATTGACTAGTTTTATTATTCCATTTTTATGGAAATATTTTGTTGATCTTTTGTTTTATGATTCTATACTTCCAGAAGTGTCGAAATAAAGGTTTGTCTATCAGGTAAGCTTGTTAGCGAAAAATGACGAGGAGAGTAAATGTGAATACAGAAATTATAACTATGGCTAAAGAAGCGCTGGATATGTTTGCGTTTCTAGCAACCGAACTTATCATCTTATTTCTGGCAATTAGCTACATTGTCGGTGTGTTGCAAGATTTTCTAACGCCAGAAAAAATTCAATCTATTCTCAGCTCGAAAAAGGGTAAAGGTTACTTCATTGCTGCGTTGCTAGGTTCGATTACGCCTTTCTGTTCGTGTTCGACCATTCCTTTCTTAAAAGGCTTGTTGCGTGCAAGAGCAGGTTTTGGACCTATGATGGTGTTCCTATTTGCAAGCCCGTTGCTTAACCCAGTGATTATTGGCTTATTTGTGGTGACTTTTGGTTGGAAAGTTGCGGTATTTTACTTTGCTATCGCGATGTCAGTATCAGTGGTAGCAGGCTATGTACTTGAAAAACTAGGGTTTGAACGTTACGTCAAACCAGAAGCATATCAAGCGGTAGGTTCTTCTTCGTGCGGTACTTCTTGTGGCGATTCAAGCAAGAAAAAAGAAGAAGCGAGACCAGCATCAATCTGTGGTACCAGCGCCTGCAATGAACCTACGCCAGTTGCGGCGAAAACATCTTGTTGTGGTGATGCACCAAAACCTGAACCTAAAGTGGAAGTGTCTTGCTGCTCATCAGACGGTAGTGCAACAGCGACAGTCTTGGAAGAGAAAGAACCTAGCCGCTGGGCACGTATTTGGCAATCAACTTGGAAAGACTTTAAGCAAGTGTTCCCTTATCTCATGATGGGCATTGCGATTGGTTCATTTATCTATGGCTTCATCCCGACGGAGTTCATTGCGGAGTTCGCTGGTGAAGCGAAGTGGTACGCGATTCCGGTCGCAGCAATCATTGGTATTCCATTGTACATCCGTGCAGAGGCGGTCATTCCACTTAGCGCGGCACTAGTACAAAAAGGTATGGCTCTTGGATCTGTTATGGCGCTTATTATTGGTAGTGCTGGCGCAAGTCTTACAGAAGTGATTTTGTTGAAATCAATTTTTAAGAACCAAATGATCGCTGCCTTCCTAATCGTTATCTTAACGATGGCCATGGGAGCGGGTTACTTATATAGCTGGGCTTTTTTATAAAAATAACCCTCGGGCGATTGCTCGAGGGCTCTGTTTTTGTCGCCATATAGGGAAAGGGAAGTTTCCTATACCGCGCAGACTATAAAAAAATAACGAGGTTACTCGTAAATACTATAGGAGAAATACTTGCTGGCGATGGTTTTATGCTTACCGCTCTGGATCAATTTTTGTATTCCGCTATCGAGTAATGCTTTTAATTCTTTGTCTTGTTTTCTCACTGCTACGCCAATGCCACGGCCGAACCACTTTTCCTCTGTAAACGCTGGTCCAGTAAAGTGATAGCCTTTACCTTGTGCAGTTTCAAGAAAACCAGCACTTAAACCGATTGAGCCGCCAAATACAGCATCTAACCGTCCATTGAGTAGATCGGTAAATGCCTCATCGAACGTACCATAACGACGAATATCAATATCTGGATACAAGGCAGAAAGGTACTTATCACCAATTGTGGCTCTTTGAACTCCAATAGATAAACGATTTAGGCTGCCGTCATCCATGTTGATTTCTCTATCATTTTTCATTACAAAACGAGTCGGTACTTTTGCATAAGGGACGGTGAAATCGACTTTCTTTTCTCGTTCTTCTGTGATTGTCATTGCAGCAATAATCGCATCGTTCTTGCGACTAAGGAGAGAAGGGATGATGCCATCCCAATCCATTTTTGAGATAACGCACTTTACTTCTAACTCTTTGCATAACGCGTTAGCGAGGTCGACTTCAAACCCTTCTAGCTTTCCCTCTTTTGTCGTCCAGCTAAATGGGGGGTAAGCCCCTTCAACAGTGAAGCGAATTTGTTTCCACTCTTTCGCATGGCTGAAAACTGAAAATAAGCTAATAAACAATACGACTATCCATTTCATAAACGTTTCCTTGTAACTATTTGGAAACCAATGTTTAACACAAAGTAAGCAAATATCAATGGAAGTGCATATATGTGTGACCTTTCGCCCGCATTGTGTGAGCGAAAGGTTTTGCGTGTATTACAGCTTATCTTCAATAGTTACGAGGGGAACTCTCGTTGAGACAGCGTGAAGTGCAATGTTGTGAATCATTTCATCGACCGTGGTACAGCTATCCATTAAGATCGAAACATCATACTTGTCCGCAGATTTTGAAATAGCAGTATGTGTCACGCAGTTTTGTGTCATCATTCCGCATACAAGTAACTCCGTTACATTTTTGCTTGCCAATACTTCTTCTAAACGTGTTCCTTCAAAGCTATCTGCGAAGTGCTTTACCACGATTTCGGAATTCGGCGCTAAAGCAAGAACTTCTGGGTGAATATTGGCACCGTCGCTGCCTTCATTGAAGAATGGGGCAATACCCATGGCAGGGTCGGCAATATGCTGAATATGAATCACAGGAATGTCTTGCTCATTGGCTTTAGTTATTGCTCTCTTAACATTGTCTAAAGTCGATTCTGTATTCCATAAAGGAAACTTTCCTTCCGGGAAATAGTCGTTTTGCAAATCAATTACAAGTAGGGCTTTTTGAGTCATTTTCTTTTCCTTTTATTGAGGATCATTGCGGTACGAATAATATAAAGACTTTTAGCCACCTTCTTTAGAGTCTAAAATGACACAAAAGAGTCAAAAAGCGACACTTGAAGATAAATGAAAATAGCACTCGTTAATTACCCAGATAGCTCGCAAGCCTCCGTATATGGTTTAAGCGAACTCTTCGAGATGGCAAACCGTGCGGCGGCTAAATTGGGCGTTGATGTACACTTTGAAGTAGAGATATTGGATCACTGGTCAAACACGCACTTCGATGTGAAAACAGCGGTAATGATTCCGCCTAGCGGCACTGGTCAATATTACTTAGAACCAGAGCCAGAGCTACTCGACTGGTTAAAAGTCCAATATAGTAAAGGTGCGATTTTAGCCTCCGCCTGCGCTGGTACTTTTATTCTTGCTCAAACCCAGTTGTTGACCAATAAGTCTTGTACGACACACTGGGGCTTGGCTCCTTCATTAGCGAGTCAGTTTCCCGATATCCACGTAAGACAAGAAGCCATCCTTATTAACGAAGGAACGATCATTACGGCTGGGGGTATGATGTCATGGTTGGATTTAGGTTTGGAGTTGGTTTCCTTATTTGCGTCACCGGCAGTAATGCGCCTGTTAGGAAAAATGTTGGTTATTGATACTGGTCCGAGAGAGCAACGCTTTTATCAACAGTTTACTCCAAACTTCCAACATGGTGATGAGGTAATTGTTCAAATACAGCACTATATAAACGATCATTATCAAGGAAAACTGAGCAATAAAGAGCTTGCAGAGTTGAGTTGTTTAACAGAAAGGACATTGCAGCGACGCTTTAAAAAGGCGACAGGTTTCAATGTTAACCAATACATACAAAGCTTAAGAGTACAAAAAGCTTGTGATTTACTTGAGTCGACAACCCTAACATTTGACGCAATATCATTTAGAGTGGGTTACCAAGATGTGAGCGCGTTCAGGAAAATATTTAATAGGATCGTAGGTTTAACACCGAAGTCGTTCAGATCTCGGTTCTGTTCATGAACGCCAGAAGTAAGATAATGTTGGTATTAAACATTTATAACTCAGAAGCAAACACACATATTTTTACAAGCTGGCTTAGCGTGATGAAAAGGGATAACAAGCTAAGCCAACCGTAGCGATCTTCTAAGTATTGAGAACTTTTTAGGATGCTTAAAGTGTTCTCAAATTACAACGACTTGTATAGGCCGCTGTTAATCGAAAAGCTATGTGATTTCCAAAACCAGTTTCCCAGTATGTTGCTTGCGTGAAAATACTTCTTGCGCTTGACCTATCTGGTTTAAGGGAAATGACTCCGCGACTAAGGGGCGAATTGCGTTCTGTTCGATATAGCGAACCAAGTTACCGAATACTTCTGGTGCCAAAACGGTACAACCAAATAACGCTAGGTCTTTAAGGTAAAGAGTTCTTACATCCAGCTCGACAATTGGGCCGCCTATGGCGCCGGAAACAGCGTATCTTGATCCTGGCTTTAGTACCTGAAGAAATTGTGGCCACTGCTCTCCTGCGACCAAATCAATCACTACGTCAACGCTGTTTTCTCCGAGAGTCGCCGTTAAATTTGCATCGCGAGGGATAACTTGGTTTGCTCCTAATGCCGTGATCTGTTCTTTCTTTTCTGGGCTGGCGATAGCAATGACGTATGCTCCACGCGCCTTCGCCAGTTGGATTGCGGCAGAGCCAACACCACCGGATGCCCCTGAAATCAGTACGGTATCGCTCGCTGTGACATTAGAGCGGACAAGCATGTTCTCGGCAGTTGAATAAGAACAAGGGAAGGAGGCCAAATCGATATCCGATAAACTACTCTTCACTGCATATGCATGTTTACTGTCAACAACAGTGAACTGAGCAAAGCCACCATCACATTCTGAACCGAAGTACCAAGGCGAGCTAAGTGCTTGACTGTTGAAGCGCGTAATACATGGTTCGATGAGCACACGCTGACCGATTCGTGATGGGCAGATATTCTCACCAACAGCGACGATGGTACCGCATACATCGGCACCTTGGATTCGAGGGAGAGATAGCGCGTCTCCTGACCAACTTGCATCCATGCTATTGGCGTCGTTTTTAGAATACCATGCTGTTCGGGTATTGATGTCGGTGTTATTGACTCCGGCGGCGGCAACTTGGATCAATACATCATCAGGCGAGGGGACTGGCACAGGTAGATCATCGCGGTAACGAAGCATATCTGGCCCACCATGACCGATAAGTTGGACGCCTTTCATGACTTTCGGGATTGTGGTCATTGATTGTTCTCCTTCATTAGTTCTAGCAGAGTGTGTTCAGCGGATGCAAAGGCAGCGTGACCGAGAACCGGCCATGCGTTGGATAGACCTTCATGTAACAAGAAGAGTGTGGTTGCGAGGTCTTCTCGCTGACTTAGTTGGACCATAAGCTGACGAACCGCCAATTTGTGTTGTTTTACTGCTTGATTAATAGATAGATTTTCTGGATAGGCTGCTAATGCATTGATGGACATGCAGCCATTCGGTGCAAACTCCTTCATCCAATCCTCGAGGCGAGTGAATAGGTGTAATACAGCCGGTGTTCCATTGGCAGGGGCGTCTTCGAGCAAAAAACTCAAATACCTTTGATGGCGATGCTCGAGAGCTGCAACAATCATCGCTTCCTTGGAGGGGTAGTATTTGTACAGGGTTCTCAGGCTGACTTCGCAGGCGTTTTTGAGTTGGGGTACGCTAGGCTCGGCGAAGCCATACTGACTGAATGCTTTTTCTAGGCTTGCTGCGATTTTTTCTTTCACTATTTGATACACCAGGTAGAACGTTTGTTTTACCTAAGGGTAGAATAAACTTTCTACCTCAGTCAATGGTGTATTTAAACTCTGTATGAAAGCCCGACGTAATGCCGGGCTAATTTAAGTGATTTTTATAGATTCGGAACGTGAATCAGTGTGCCGTTGCGTGCTGCTCTCCACGCTTGTCTAGCATTCCGCTGAAACGGGTTAGTAGTAGAGCACCTAATACTACGATCGCGCCAATCCAAGGTGTGTGCATCAGCCCAGCATTGGCCACGATAAGGCCACCGCCCCAAGAACCCAGTGCAATACCTACGTTAAATGCAGCAATGTTGAGACCAGAAGCGACGTCGACTGCATCAGGTGAATATTTCTCTGCTAGTTTGACAACATAAACTTGAAGTCCTGGAACGTTACCAAAGGCAAAGGCACCCCAGACAAGAATGGTCACTACTGCAGAAGTTGGATTAAATGCTGTGACACTAAACACGAGCAATACCACAATTAGGCCCGAGAAAATCGCTGTCAGAGCTTTGATTGGCCCCATAGAGTCGGCCATCTTTCCGCCCCAGATGTTGCCGAATGCGACTGATACACCATAAACCAACATAATTAGGCTGATAGCGCTAGAGCCAAACCCCGAAACTTCTTCCAAAATAGGAGCCAAGTAAGTGAAGGCTGTGAACGTACCACCGTAACCGAGTGCGGTGATTGCGTACACCAAAAGTAGACGAGGTTGAGTTAAGACTTTTACTTGCGATGACAGCTTGGTTGCTGGTGGTTGTTTCAGATTACTCGGCACTAGCAGAGCGCTTCCTATCAGTGCGATGATTCCAAGGATCGCGACGATTAGGAAGGTTGCCTGCCAACCAAATGTCTGGCCAATCCAGGTGCCAAGTGGCACGCCCGTCACTAGAGCTACGGTGAGACCGGTAAACATAATAGCAATTGCGCTAGCGGCTTTTTCTTTTGACACTAGGCCAGTGGCGATAGTCGAGCCGATCGAAAAGAACACACCGTGTGCAAGCCCGGTCAGTATCCTTGCTGTAACTAGTGTGTTGTATCCAGGTGCTTGCCAGGCTAACAGATTGCCAAGAACAAACAGTGCCATAACAGAAAGCAGAACGTACTTTCTTTTCCAGTTACCAGTCAGCGCTGTTAAAACGGGAGCACCAACCGCGACACCAAGTGCGTACAGGCTAACTAAAAGACCCGCTGAAGGTAATGATACGTTGAGGTCGGAGGCCATAGTCGGTATCAGACCGACAATTACAAACTCCGTGGTTCCAATAGCAAAGGCGCTCAGCGTCAATGCAAGTAAAGCTAAAGGCATAACAACTCTCTCTTATAATCATTGAATATGAATGGATAAACGAATAGCCCGTCTCCATGTCGTGTATTATTAAAGAGTTATTCGTTGCGAAAAATGGTGTTTATTACAAAATACTTTTGTTATAAGTGAAGGAAATGCGCAGTTAGGAAAGGGGATGAAATGTTAACCCGATCAGATGAATTAGAGATTCTTATGGCAGTTGTGGATAGTGGTGGATTTTCTTCCGCTGCTGATGCACTAGGTATTCAAGTCGCTAGGGTATCTCGTGCGGTTAGTAAAGTTGAATCACAGTTGGGGGTAACCTTGCTGAATCGCACGACACGCAGAGTGGAAGTTACTGAGGAAGGGCATCAGTTTGTTGAAGCGGTTCGCTTAGGTTTACTACAAATACAGCAAGCTGAAGAAGAGATCATCACACGAGGTGAATTACCCAAGGGGCGCTTAAGAGTTGATGCCGCTAGCCCATTTGTTTTACATCAACTCGTGCCGTTAATTCAGCCATTTAAAGAGGCTTATCCTGATATTCAACTCGATCTTACCTCTAATGAGGGTTTTGTGGATCTATTGGAAAAAAGAACCGATGTGGCGATACGTATTGGACGATTATCGGATTCAACACTGCATGCTAAACCTTTAGGAACAAGCCCACTATTTATCGTTGCCACGCCTGGTTATTTATCTAAACGAGGTTTTCCTGAAGCGGTGAGCGATTTGCGCAGTCATAACTTGATCGGTTTTTCTGGCGCTAAAGTGTTAAATCAGTGGCCATTACGAGGGTTTGAGATGATAGAGCCTGATATCCTATCCAGCAGTGGTGAAACGGTTAGACAGTTAGTGCTGGCAGGGAACGGCATTGCATGTTTATCTGGCTTTATGGTGAAAGATGATCTTGATTCTGGACGGTTAGTGGCATTGTTTGAATCGGAAAAAATCACAAATACTGGACGAGAACAGGTCAATGCTGTGTTCTACAAATCTTCTTCAGTCTCTAAGCGTATTTCCGCGTTCATCGACTTTATTCAACCAAGACTTACTTTAAAATAACACTATTATTGTTGTTTTAACAAAAGAGTTTTGTCGTTATTGCAGCTTTTGTTTTTCCAACTGCCAAGCCTAGCGTGCCACCCCTTAGTAAGGTGGCACATATTTTTATTTGCTCTTAGTTAAAGCGTGGCAACACGTACTGAGCGATCTGTTCCATTGATTTATCAATTGGTTGGCTATTACGACGGAAATGCAACCCGATGTGATTGACTCCTGCTTCTTGCATTTTTTCTAGCTCATCGCTCAAGCCATTGACTCCGGCCTGGATACCAAAATGATGCCGAACGACTGGTGCATTTGGGTTATCGATTAAATCAAGATGAATAAAGCTGGCGTAGGGTTTGTTTCCCGCTACGGAGCGCCAAAGTGCAACGCGGTGTTCATGATCATCAGGTGTGCCTGGGTAGGCGAGCCAGCCGTCTAGGTTTTCTCCTATCCATTGTGGACTTTGCTGCGCTAACCCTGCGACATAGATAGGAATATCAGCAAACTCGGGTAATAACTGTAGATCGTTACCCAGCTTATCATTTTGCGTATCTTTCAAAATCTCTACACTTTCTCGAAAAGCCGAGCCACGGCTGTCAAAGTTGGCGTTAAAAACGGGATATTCACTAGGACGGTCTCCACTAGCCACACCGAGTATCAGGCGGTCACCACTTAACTCGTTGATGGTCGCAGCGGCTTTTTTCACTAGCCAAGGTTGTCTTAACGGTAATACTATCGCTGCTGTCCCTAGTAGAATGTTGTCGGTGCACGCAGAGAGATAGCCAAGATAACTGAACGGTTCATAAATTTGTGCCGCGTCTCCAAAGTTAGGGTCGTACAACGGGACATCTCTTACCCACGCTACGTTAAAGCCTAACTTATCGGCTAACATAATACGCTGTTTATGTGCACTCATGTCTGGTACGCCGAACGGTTTTCGTTGGAGCAGCCGTTTTTTCTGGCCTTCTTGGGTCCAGTCATTATCTAGGGGGAGCTCAACCCCGATGGTGAATCTGTTACTTAAATCTTTATGCATTATGAAGCCTGACTATTACTGTGAGTACTAGGAGGCCAGGTGCCCCCCTGATATTCAGGACACTATGAGATTTTTGTTGTGAGAAAAAGCGGCAAAAAGACAAAAGTGTTTTGCCACAAACAGCGGTGGTCTTTAAAGGAACTGGTGGTTCTCTACCTTGATTTCTTGCTTGATGAAGTCAATAAAAGAGCTGATCCGGCGTGAGGTACTGGCATTTTTGTAATACACCGCATGAACTGGCTGTTCGACATTATGCGTGTGTTCACTAAGCACGCCCACTAAGCGACCAGCTTGTCGGTCAGAGTAGGTCATAAAGTCAGACAGGCAAGCTATCCCCGCACCATGTAAGGCTAAACATCTTAGCGTCTCGCCATTATCAGATCTTAGGCTACTCATAATACGCAGAAGTTTGTTCTTATCATCCATGATCGGCCATTCCTTAAGATACTCCGGCTTGTTGAATCCAAGTAGCTTGTGATTGAGTAACTGATCTATTGAGGTTGGAGTACCATGTTGTCTTAAATACTCTGGACTCGCGACGATTCGAATCCGACTTTTACCAAGAAATATCGCGCGCATGGTTGAGTTTTGTAGCTCACCGATACGAAAAGCAATATCGGTTTTTGTTCCCAAAAGGCTAATATTTTCCTCATTGGAATTGAGATCGATTTCGACTTCTGGATACAAGCTCTGATATTTAGCAATGTGCGGCGTTAGTACGTGCAGTAAGAAGGGGGTAGCTGCGTTTATTCGTAGGAGGCCAGAAGGCTTATATTTCTGGCTTTTCAGTTGTGCTTCGGCATTCTCTACTGCTTCTACAATATGTCTGACTTTATCGAGGTATATCGTTCCTTCATTAGTAACATCTAACTTACGGGTTGTGCGATTTAACAAGGTCGTTTCGAGTTTGGCTTCTAGCCGAGATACCGATCGACTCACCGCAGAGACGGTCATCGATAACAGTTCAGCCGCAGAGCTGATTGAACCCGTATCGACCACGGCCATAAAGGTGCGCATTTCATCTAAAGTAGCTTTCATTGTTGAATATATTTCAAATTAGATTTGAGTATTGTTAACTTTACGGAAAGTTTCTTGCGGCGTAAAGTTTTGCTTCGAATCAACTATAAAATCGATAATTCAGGAGATTTAGATGAAAGTACCATCATTTGGCGTCGGCACGTTTCGTTTAGAGGGTGAAGTAGTTAAGGATTCAGTCCGTAATGCGTTAGAAGTGGGTTACCGCGTAATTGATACTGCACAGATTTACGGTAATGAGGCAGAAATCGGTGAAGTATTGACACAGTCCGGTATTGCACGTGATGAGCTATTCATTACGACCAAGATCTGGGTTGATAACATGAACACGGAACAACTCATTCCAAGTCTAAAAGAGAGCTTAGAAAAGCTAAATACAGATTATGTGGATTTGACCTTGATCCACTGGCCTGGCAATAACAATAACTTGAGCGAATACATGGCTTCATTACTTGAAGCTAAATCGCAAGGGTTAACCCGTAATATTGGCGTCTCCAACTTTAATATTGACTTGTTGCAACAAGCGATAGAAGTGGTCGGTAAAGAGAATATTGTTACTAACCAAATCGAGCTTAGCCCTTATTTGCAAAATCGTAAGTTGGTCAGCTTCATGCAGGAAAACGATATTCAGGTAACGTCTTACATGACCTTGGCATATGGGAAAGTACTTGGGGACCCAACTATTGCAGGTATTGCTGAGGACTATCAGGCCACGCCAGCTCAAGTCGCGCTTGCTTGGGCTTTGTCAAAAGGTTACGCGGTGATCCCGTCTTCAACTAAACGAGAGAATTTAGCAAGTAACCTGAAAGCACTTGAACTTAATCTCAGTGAAGAGGCGATTGCAAAGATAGATGCGTTGGAAAGAAATGGCCGCGAAGTAAACCCTGAAGGGCTAGCGCCTGAGTGGGATGATTGAGTGAGTTTCTCAGGAAATCATTGCCTAAATGACGCCTCTGCAATCGCTGACTTCCTCTGCGCTTGACGGTAGTACAACACCATAGACGATAACGGCTCGCTTGTCTGACGATAGTGCGAGCTTTTATCTTTTTGGCCTATTAGTTTACTGTATTCTCCCGGCCTTCAATTTGGCCGGGAGACGTCATTTAGAGAACAGTTACCATTCGATTGTAGAGCCATCAAATACGCGGAAGCTTCCGGATTGCTCAAGTGTTAGCTGTTCTGCGACCGAAACAATGCCTGCAACACTTTCCTCGGCAGAAAAGGTTGCGTCCTCACCGCCCATATCGGTTTTTACCCAGCCGGGATGAACTGCGACAGTTTTTACTCCTTGCGATTCGAGATTGCGTGCTGCTGATACTAGAACCTGATTAAGCGCTGCTTTAGATGCTCGATAACTGTACATGTTACCTGAACTGTTATCGCTTAAACTCGCAACTCGGGTTGAGATTCCCACGATGGTTTTGTGCTGACTTTTCGCAACGTTGTCTTGTAGGGCTTGAATTAGCAGGGCAGGTGCGACGGTATTTATGTTTAGTACTTCTAGCCATTTTTTCTGGGTCATTTCGCCAAGCTTTGCACACTCTTCGCCTAATACACCTGCATTCAGAATTAAATGATCGAGCGGACGCTCCGCTAATTGAGTGGCTAACTGATCGATATCTTGTTGGTTAGTGACGTCTAGAGCCATCAGTTGAAGTTGATTAGATTGGGTTACTAGTTCATTGAGCTGCTTAGCATTTTCTGGTGAACGACAAGTTGCGATAACTTGCCAACCTTTTCCAAGGTAGTGGCGGACAAATTGCAAGCCTAAGCCACGGTTAGCGCCAGTGATTAATACAGTAGACATCGCTTCTCCTACGTTGTTGAGTTGAACAACGACCATATTAGAGGCGACGTATAAGCATGTAATCAAAACAGTATAAAAATGGCCTAGAATTCGACATTGTCAAATCTTAAAGTTTGAGAAAGATGCTGGCAAAGTGTTTTAGCCTAGTGACCGTCAGTTCGGAGGCAGCACCGCTGACACCTGCAACAGCAACGACCTTACCATCCAAGTAAAGGGGGATCGCTAAGCAATTGAGGTTTGGCTCTGCCTCTTCTAAATCGAGTGCGTAACCTGATAATACAACCTGATTAAGTTCAGTTTCTAACGTGGGGGATATTTGGCTTTCAAGGCGCAATGTTCGGCGAAGCTCATCATCAAAACTAAGAAAAACCTTGCCGATCGCAGATGTTGTGAGTCCTTCTCGTTTCCCTCTCGGGCTACGGATGGTAAGAGGGTTATCCTGCTCTATAGCATCGATATACAAGTACTCTTTAGCGCCACTTTGTACAGCGAGGTAAGAAGTGTTGTTAGTCATTTGGGCCATTTTTTTCAGCAATGGAACAAAATGTTGTCGGATAGCTTCGTTTTTTTGTTCAATCGGCTTAGACAGTTCATAGCATCTAAACCCTAGGCTGTAGCTATGGTTGTGTTTGGATACATATCCAAGAGAGTGTAGAGTCGCAAGTAACCCGTGAACAGTCGTCTTATTTAACTGGATCACATTACTGATCGTCTGTAATGATAGGGGAGACTCACTCATCGAGAGCAACTCGAGGATTAGAAAACCTCGCTCTAGAGACTGAATGTTTTTTCTTGCCTTGGGCACAAAGACTCCTTGATGATGGTGTTGCATCTGAATGGCTTACTGATGCTTCCACCTATAACAAACCACTACGCTGGTGGTTTGGTTTTATTAGAGAATATACTCAGCACTTAAACTGATCGGCTCGTTGTATGCGTCCACAAGGGAGTTTTTTCCTTGCTTCTTAGCATTGTATAACGCTTGGTCTAATATCGAATAGAGCTCATCAAAGTTGGTGAGTGGCATTGAGGTTGATAGATAGGCCAGACTCGCAGATATATTCAATTGATGGTTATTAAGCGAATGTACACTCTTTTCTGAAATTGTTTTATGCAGACTTTGTACTCTAAAGGGAACGTCAATCTCATCGACGTTTTTCAATAGCAAGATAAACTCTTCTCCACCTAAACGACCCAAGTAATCTCCCTTATTAAGTTTAGCTTTAAGCGCTTTGCATACCTGTTGTAGTACTAAGTCGCCAGTCGGATGACCATACTGATCATTAATCGCCTTAAAGTCATCTAGATCGATTAATGCTAGAACGTAGCGGAAGTCTCCTTCAGCTTTGGAGGTTTGGCTTTTAATCGTCTCTATAATTGCCGCTCTGTTTAATGCACACGTTAAGCTGTCTATTTTGGCTTTTAAGCGTGTTTGTCGCTGAACCATCAATGCCAGAGCGAGGAGAACCAATAAACAGAAAACAACAAAATTATAAGTGCGTTGTTGGTCTGTGAGTTTTTCAAACTGGTACTGACTTAGAAGAGTTTCGTTGTTCAACTGCGCGACTTGTAGATCATATTCATACTCTTTTTTAGTGAGATCTAGTGCCTCTAACGCCTTGATATTACTCGCGTCTCGGTTCGTTAGTTCAATCGTCGAGTAGGCCTTGTGATGCTCCAGCGCCTTTTTGTAATCATTTTGAGCTTGGTATGCTTTTGAGAGGAGTAATTGGGCTTGCGCTTGCAATAAGGGCCTAGCGTTTTTTACCGCTAATCTTAACGCTATTGTAGTGTGTTCAATCGATTTTTCGGGTGTATGGTTCTTTAAATATGCCAATCCAGCAGCCAAATGACCCTCTGTTTCAAGGTGCGTATTCTCATAAGTTTGGGCAATGTTTAATGCTCTTCCAATGTAATCTACCGCGGTATCCAATTGCCCAGAATCGGCCAAAGCAGCAGATAACCCTAAATAGGTCAAACCTTGCCCGTATGGGTAATGAAGTTGTTCGAGAATCGTTAATGCATTTTTGTAGTGGCTGATGGACTTATCGAGTTCTTTGGATTTTCTGTACATCGCTCCTAGACTATGTTCGACTTGCGCAACTTCAAGAGGTGTCCCTTCATCTTGGCGAACCAGTAGGGCTTGAATGAGATATTGCTCTGATTGTTCAAATTGCCCCAGCTCTGCAAGTAAATTGCCGACGTCATTGTAAATCCCTGAAGGATCGCTTTGCGTCGACATGTTGGCCATCAACTGTCGATACAAACTTAAGGCTTTTTCATAGTCACCGCGGTAATTGTAGTTATTTGCTATTACGCGCAAAGCAAGATCAACAGGGAAGTTTTCTTGATGCTTATGATTTAAGTGGCTTTCTAAGGATGAGCAATAAAAGTTTGCTTTGTGATAACGACCTTGTTGATTCAGCGTATAACAAAGTTGATAGTTCATCAGAGCCTTGCCTTCGGAATCGGATATTTTCTTCATTGTCTGTCGCAAAGAAGAAAAGCTGTCTACTGAGGCCTCGTAACTACCATGCTTACGTTCATTTAAGGCAAGAATATATTCTGATTCTAATTGAGAAAAAGGGTTGTCTAAGACTTGACTGCTGCCGTAGTAAGGCTGATTTATGTTTGACATATATTCATAAATCAATCCACTTACGTAGAGCTTTTCGCTGTCCGATTTCGCTGTATGATAGCGATCTTGAAGCATGCTCAATGCCGACTCAGGGTTGCTTCGTAGTGTGGTTTGGTAGACAGAGTGCCACTGTGTGATATTTTGGTTTGGTTCAATATCTTGAGTGTCGCTTGCATATACTGGAGTGAGCAAAAGTGACGCAAGCAAGGGATAGAGCACGCGCATGTTTAAACGAGCCTTTAATTTAAGGTGCCTTTAAAGTTGAGTTATCATAGCGCTTTTAACGCATCAGCGTTGTGATTAAGTTGGGTGTACTAAGAAAAAGAGTAGTAAAACTATGCACTTGGTCGAGATATTGAAAGAAGAGGCATAAAAAGAAAGACCTCAACATAAAGTTGAGGTCAGAAATCTTTAATCAATGTAAAGCTTTGCTAGATCTTGAGGCTCCATTTCTTTGCCTTCTAACTGATCGTTCCAGTTAGTTCCAACAAGAACACCATCTTCAGCAAGAGTCAAAAGCCAATCTTCAACAAAGATATCTAATGGGATTTCTAGTACAGTAAAATCTGCCCATTCTTCAACATTATGTGCTTCTGCATCTTCTTTAGAAGACCAGAAAGGCATGACTTCGCTGTTTTCGAATTCAGTTGAATCGCAAGATAGCCAACCTTCTTCATTGCGTAAACCCCAAACCAATTGGTTTTCTTTCGTTTCTGCAACAAAAAGGTCAAGGTTCGCTTGGATATCTGATGTAAGTTTGCTCATTTCAAAACTCTCGTTGTTATGACGTGGCTAGAGTAACACTAAAGTGCCGATTCCTAAAGCATAATACGGTTGTCGAAATGAGTAAAAATAAAGGAGCCGAAGCTCCTTTTCTGAGGTTAAGCATTCACTCGTTTTTGTTTGCTTTGTGCTTGCAGAGCAAACAAAAACAGGTACTTTACCTTTCTGGAAGAGTTGTGAATATTGTCCACTCTCTTTTTATCTCGCCTTTGTAACCAAGGACTGATGCGGTTACTCGACGATTTAAAGCATGGCTGACTTCATCGGTCCCTTGTTGTGCTAAGTGAGTGTCACCAAAACCAACAATGCGGACTCTACTCGGTTCGATGTCGTAGCTTAGTAGGGCTTCACGGACATTGCGTGCTCGTCTTTCAGAAAGATCTTGGTTATGCTTTGAACCACCAACTTTACTAGCATAGCCGTGCAGCTCTATCGAAGTAGTAGGGTACTCTTTTAAAAAGTCGGAAAGCTCTCGGACTTGTCTTCTGAAGACTGGATTGATCTCATCAGAGTCGTTAGCAAAAAGTATCCGCACTTGCATGTTATCTGATGCTTTAATGTATTCTCCACAACCGTCGTTGTCGACCTCTGAGCCTTCAGGTGTACCTGGGCACATATCTCGAGCATTGATGACACCATCGTTATCGTCATCTTGCAAATCTGCTATTTGTTCTGCATTTGGTACAGGACGATACTCATATTCGTCTTCAGCAACAACGTGTTGAGTGATGGCGAGCATACCCAATGCAAATAGAATCTTCACTGGTTTCATGATCAGTACTCCACCTTTTCATTCCATTCTTTAGGTACATCGACACGCAAGGCATTTAACAATTGGCCAGTCGCGTTCATAACGCGGTACTTGGCGTACTGCTCTGAGTATCGAGCATCCAAGTAGTTCTTTCTTGCTTCGAAAAGTTCGTTTTCAGTATTTAACAAGTCCAGCAGAGTGCGTTTTCCAATGCGATACTGCTTTTCGTAGGCGATGACAGTTTCAGAGGCCGAATCTACGTGATCCGCTAGGAACTCTTTTTGTTGAAGTGTTAAATCTAACGCACTCCAAGATAGACGAAGACCTTCTTCTACTTGGCGGTATGCACGTTCTCTTAGGTCTTTTGCTTTATTTAGTTGGTAGGCAAAACTTTCAGCGTTGGCTACGTCACTACCACCGTTAAAGAGGTTGTAACGCATACGTAACATTGCTGTTGTCTCTTCGCTGCTTCCTTCGATACCGCTTGCATCATCACGCCATGTTTGAGCCGCTTCTACCGATATCGTTGGGTAGTAAGTTCCCTTAGATTGCTTGTATTGGAACTTTGCAGAGTCCACATCAGCTACCGAAATTTTGATTACTGGATGTGACTCGAATGCCAAGTCAATCGCTTCATCGATGGTGTAGGGAATAAAGTTTTGGTCCGCTCTTGGGAAAATCAATCCTTGTGGTGACTGTCCGACAAGGCGTGTAAAGGTGGTGTGGCTGTCATATAAGTTGTTCTGAGCTGCCACCAAGTTACCGTGAGCCTTTGCTAAACGAGCCTCTACCTGGGTTAGGTCTGCTGTAGAACCGATACCTGAGTTAACTCGCTTTTTAATGTCTTCATAGATCTTCTTATGCACTTTCAAGTTATTCTCGGAAAGTGTCAGAATTTCATAAGCTTTTACTGAGTCTAAATAAACTTTCGCGACCTCTAGAGCGGTGTCTTGGGCATCAGCTAGAAGTTGATAACGGACCGATTCAGCATCAGCTGCTGTTCGATCCATATCATTAAGTGTCGCTGAGCCATCCCATATTAGCTGGGTTAGTGTCACGGTGGCTTCTTTTCTTGTCAGATCGGTTGAATCTCGCCCTGACTCTGCAGGTTTGATTCCTTCGTAACCGATACCGGCATCTAAGTCTACGGATGGGAGGTAAGCACCACCAGATGCTTCATTCACATACTGCTTGCTAACGAATTCATTGAACGCACTTTTGATGTCAGGATTGGTTTTTAATGTGTTTTCAACCGCTTGCTCTAGCGTTTGCCCAAACGCATGACTAGCGGTGAACATACCAATACAAAAGGCGTTGGCACGAGTCCACTTCACTGTGATTCTCCTAGATAATGGTAAAAATTCTCGAGGTGATAGGGCTTATAAGTGGAATACTTATAAGGGCGTCAATAATTTAGCGCACAATAACATTAATATGCGATGAAGTAACCTGTTGATTCGCTGTTCATTTGTTTCAATTTTGATAAATCAACCTACTAAATCTGCCTAAAACTTGAATTAAGATCTCAAATTAAAGATGGAGGTAATAGCTAGGAACGTGTGTCCAGATTTTAATAAAATAAAACACTTATGCATCTGGATTCTTATTGATGTATGACACATAATTACTTTATTGAGCATCAAATTGCTGTTATTGCACTATATTCGGGCAATATATAGCAAATTAGTATTGTTAGTCAAAAACTTGACAGTTATTTAGGGTTAAGGTTTATATGGATCGTACAGCATTAGTGCCACTCGGTAATCAAGTCGTCGTAATAGGTTTGGATGGGCAGCTGAGAGTCCTTGCAGAAGGACAGCAGCCTCTACCAGGTGAAGTGATAGTGGCAATGACAGATGCTGCGCCTCAAGACCTGAAAATTCAGCTTGCTCAAGAGCAAGGTTTAAAAGATATTTCAGACGATGTAGCACAGATTATTAGTGCTATTGAGCAAGGTCAAGACCCTTCTGCTATTGATGAAGAACTCGCACCTGCAGCGGGTGAAAATAGTGGCTCCAGTTTGCAAAATAGTGCCACGATTGTACGGGATGGTACTGAAGTACTAGCCTCAACAAACTTTGAAACTATTGGCCTAGAATCCCTCGGCTTATCTGAAACACAAGCGTTGACCTTAAATGACTTCTTCACAACAGGTATCGAGACAAGTGGGGATGGCTCAAGTAAGCCACTTACTAATTCTCCAGTGACATTAAGCGCTGTTGAGGAAGATAGCGATCCAATCACGATAACTACTGAAGAATTACTATCGAACGTCAATATTGATGATGCCGATACTCTTGTCATTACAAACGTCACTATTGAGAGTGGGAATGGCACCTTAATTGATAACAGCGATGGATCTTGGACTTACATTCCAGAGGCTGACGATGACACTGAAGTGTCATTCTCCTATGACATTATTGATAACGATGGCGGTGTTATTAATGGCACTGCTAACTTAGATATTACGCCTGTTAATGACGCGCCAATAGCAACTAATGATGCGATTCAAACTGACGAGGATTCCCAGGTTGTAATTGATGTGCTCGCTAACGACAGTGATATTGAAGGTGATGATTTAATCATTACCTCTGCTTCTGTACCAGAAGAGCAAGGTATCGTTGAGGTTATCGATGGTAAGCTTGTTTTCACTCCGGCTGAAAATTTCAACGGTAATGCAACGATTAGCTACACCATCTCAGATGGTGAGTTAGAGGATGAAGCTCAAGTTTCGGTAACAGTAAACTCAGTTAACGATGCGCCTATTGCCTCTAATGATACAACAATTACAGAGGAAGATAGCTCAGTAACGATTGATGTCCTGCCAAACGACACCGATATTGATGGCGATACGCTGTCGATTGAATCGGCGTCCGTACCTGAAGCGCAAGGCACAGTCGAGATTGTTGATGGCAAACTGGTCTTCACACCGGCTGAGAACTTCCATGGTGACGCTGAAATCACTTACACCGTTAGCGATGG